>CAXUNA010000225.1:0-6602 GCA_964252095.1 uncultured Jatrophihabitans sp.
GCGTTCGGCCGCGGCCAGCGCGGTGAGGGCGGCCCGTCCCTCGTCGAGCAGGACCGCGCCCGCGGCGGTGAGTGCGACCGCGCGGCTGCTGCGGTCGAACAAGGTGGCGTCGAGCCGGCGCTCGAGCTGGCTGATCGCGCGGGACAGCGGGGGTTGCGCCATCCCGAGACGCTGCGCGGCCCGGCCGAAGTGCAGCTCCTCGGCGACCGCGACGAAGTAGCGCAGCTCCCGGGCCTCCACCCGGATCACGGTACGCATCGATACCGGTGCGGTATCGCCGTCCACCCGATCGGTGTTGGCGGTCGGCGCCGCGTCCGACACACCATCGAGGACATGAGCGAGAAGACGACAGCGCTGGTCACCGGCGCGAACAAGGGCATCGGCTACGAGATCGCGGTGGGCCTCGGCGCCCTCGGCTGGCGGGTGGGGGTCGGCGCGCGTGACGACGCCCGGCGGGACGAGGCGGTGGCGAAGCTGCGGGCGGACGGCGTGGACGCGTTCGGTGTGCCGCTCGACGTCACCGACGACGCCAGCGTGACCGCCGCGGCCGAGCTCCTCGAGCGGCAGGAGGGCCGCCTCGACGTGCTGGTCAACAACGCCGGCATCACCGGCACCGGGCCGCAGGAGCCGACGGCGGTCGACCCCGCGAACATCCGCGCGGTGGTCGAGACCAACGTGTTGGGGCCGATCCGCGTCACCAACGCGCTGCTGCCGTTGCTGCGTCGCGCGCCGTCGCCGCGGATCGTCAACATGTCCAGCAGTGTCGGATCGATGACGCTGCAGCAGCAGCCCGGCGCCGAGGTCGGCCCGATCTCCGCGGTCTACTCGCCGTCGAAGACCTACCTCAACGGCGTCACCGTCCAGTACGCGAAAGAGCTGGCCGACACGAACATCCTCGTCAACCTGGCCTGCCCCGGTTACGTCGCCACGGACCTCAACGGCCACCGCGGCCACCGCACACCGCAGCAGGGTGCAACGGTCGCGGTCCAGCTGGCGACCCTGCCCGACGACGGCCCCACCGGCGGGTTCTTCAACGAGGACGGCCCGCTGCCCTGGTGACGGGTCAGGCCGGCGCGGGGCGGCCGGTCACGTGGGCGAGGGTGCAGACCCGGCCGCCGACGACGCCCGTCACGTCCACCACGGCGCGGGTCCGACCGGCGTGACGCACCGCTGCGGTGAACACGACGTCCGCGCCCGCCGGCACCGGCCGGAGGTACTGGATCCGCAACGACTCGGTGAGCCACGGCGTGGCCCACGTCGTGACGGCGGCGCCGGCCACGAGGTCGGAGGCGCACAGCGAGAGCCCACCGTGCATGTTCCCCAGCGGGTTCTGCAGCACCGGCCCGACCTGCAGCCGCAACGCGGCACCACCCTCGACCGGATCAGGGGTTCCGCCCAGCAGGTCCTCGACGCAGGTCGCGCCGTCGAGGTCGACCGGTGGTGGTGACCCGGCGGCGAGGACGCCGTCGAACGGCACCCACCGGCCCCGTTGCGCGCAGACCGCGACGATCTCGCCGGCCGCGCTGACGGTGCCCGACGTGTGACCGCCGAGCGGGTCGAAGCTCCTCGCCCCGACCGTTGCTGCTTGCAACGGTTCTGCGACCGGCGTGAAGTCCAGTGGCCGGACGACGTCGATCGAGATCTCGCTGCTCACCGACCAGCCGTCCGCGGCCCGCGCGCGGATCAGCGCGTAGCCGAGCACGTCGTCGACCAGGACGCCGAGTGAGCCCGCCACCGGCGTGCCGTGCCGGTCGGCGAGCCACGGTCCGGGAGGCATGACGCCGGTCACCTGGTCGGCCGTGGTCTCCAGGTCCCGGAGTCGGAAGGCCTGCTCGGCCCCGAGATACACGACCGGGGTGTCCACGGCACGACCCTATGCGGTCGGGGTCGCCGAGCCGATGCGTGCCCGACCGACCGGTGGGTACGACGTACCCGAGGCGCGCCGGTCCAGACCCGGCCGATCGCGCCCGGGACGAGGACGTCCGGCTGTGTCGGCGTCCTCCGGAGAGGAACGACATGGCCACCACGAGGAAGTCCACCGCCCGCAAGCCGACCGACGGCGGGCTGAAGTACACGGTTCCGGGCATCGAGACCGACGACGCCACCGAGGTCGTCGAGATCCTGCAGGACCGCCTGAACGCTCTCAACGATCTCGCGCTGACGCTCAAGCACGCCCACTGGAACGTGGTGGGCCCGCACTTCATCGCGGTGCACCTCATGCTCGACCCGCAGGTCGAAGCCGTGCGCGCGATGGTCGACACCACCGCGGAGCGGATCGCGACGCTCGGCGGCAGCCCGCAGGGCACGCCCGGCGCGATCGTCGCCGGCCGGACGTGGGACGACTACTCGATCGGCCGCGACGACGCCATCGCCCACCTCGGCGCGCTCGACCTGGTCTACGCGGGCGTCATCACGAGCCACCGGGCGGCGATCGAGGCGACCGACGAGCCCGATCCGGTGACGCAGGACATGCTCATCGCCCAGGCCGCGGAACTCGAGCAGTTCCAGTGGTTCGTCCGGGCCCACCTGGAGTCGTCGGACGGGTCGGTCACGACCGCCGACAGCGGTACCGAGGTCGGTGCCGCCGCGAAGGCCACGAAGGCGCCGCGCAAGGCCGGCACGCGTCGCTCCGCCTGACGGCGCGACCACGACCGGGTTCGACCCACGGGTCGGCCCGGTCGTCGGCGTCAGCGGCGCCGGCGACGCCCGAGCAGTGACCAGCCGGCGCGTTCGGCCTCGGCGACGGCGACCGGTGCCAGCACGTTGCCGTCGTTCGGCGCCGACGGTGCACCACGGAAGACGGCGAGCTTCACCAACGGCCCGACGATGCGGTCGAAAACCCACGGGAACAGGCGGAATCCCAGGACGGTGATGGTGTTGACCGGGCCGACCTCGACGTGCCGGCGCGGGCGGTCGAGGCACTTCAGGGCGGCGCCGGCCACCCGTTCGGGCGCGACGACGGGCGGCGGCGGGAAACCCCCGCGACCCGAGTGGTTCGCGGCCTGGTCGTAGATCGGGGTGTCCACCGCGCCCGGCGACACGATGCAGACGTGCACGTCACGGGCGTCACGCGTCTCCAGTTGTAGGACGCGGGCGAGACCGAGCTGACCCCACTTGGCGGAGTCGTAGGCACCCATGGACGGCGTGGCGATCTCACCCAGCAGTGAGTTGACCACCACGAGCGTCCCGTGTCCCTGCTCGCGGAAGCGCGGCAGCACCGACCGGGCGAGGTTGGCCGTGCCGTGCAACGCGGTGTCGACGACGCGGTCGAAGACCGCCGCCGGAACCTCCTCGATGCGGCCGTAGGCCATGACCTGGGCGGTGTGGATGACAGCGTCGAGGCGGCCGAACCGTTGCATCGTGCGCGAGATGGCGTCGTCGAGGCCGCCCGCGTCGAGGACGTCGACCGGTTCGGCGGAGGCGAGGTCGCCGAGGGCGCCCGCGACCTCGGTGACGGCGCCACCGGGCCGGGCGAGGAGGACGACGGTGTCGCCGCGGTCGACCAGCAGCCGAGCTGCGGCCCGGCCGATGCCCGAGGACGCACCCGTGACCAGGACGACGCGGGACGTGGGGGCGCTCATCCGGCAGCGCCGAGGACGGCGGTGAGGCCCCGGAGCCCGAGCCCGGCGACCCGTCCGACACCGCGGCCGATGTGGTCGGAGAGCCACGAGACCGGGTCACTGTCCCGGGACTGGTCGTCGAAGGCGCCGTGCGCGCCGTGGTCGACGTCGTCGTCCAGCGGGGCGAAGAGGTTGTCGACGCCGGTCGCGGGCTTGTCGGCCGCGGTCTGCGACGCGACGCCGTACCGGCCGAGGTACCAGTCGAGGAACGACGGCGCGAGCCGGTTCCCGAGGATGGCGAGGGGGGTCGGCGAACCGACCCAGACGGTCCTCCGTGGGGCCATCGCGGTCCTGACGACCGCCCGCGCAGCGACCTCCGGGGAGAAGATCGGCGCCACCGGCTGCGGGTGCCCGCTGTTCATCCGGTCGAGCACCCAGTCGAACTGCGGGGTGTTGACGCCGGGGATGACGATCATCGACACGGTGACCTGGCTGCCCTCGTGCGCCAGTTCCGCGTTCACCGAGTCGGTGTAACCCTTGATCGCGTGCTTCGCGCCGCAGTACGCGCTCTGCAACGGGATCCCGCGGTGCGCGAGGCTGGAACTGACGTTGACGATCGAGCCCCGGTCCCGGTCGCGCATGTGGCGGAGCGCGGCCTGCATGCCGTGGACCGCCCCGAGGTAGGTCACCTCGGTGATGCGTCGCACCTCGTCGGCGCGCAGGTCCCACGAGAACGCGAGTGAGCCGACGAACGCGGCGTTCACCCAGATGTCGATCGGGCCGAGTTCGGATTCGATGCGCGACGCGGCCGCGTCGACCTGCTCCGCGTCCGAGACGTCCACCCGCAGCCCGAGCGCCTGCCGGCCGGTGCTCTCGACATCGGCGACCGCACCGTCGATCCCGGCGCGACCCCGCGCGAGCACCGCGACGTCGTAGCCGTGGGTGGCCAGTTCGCGCACGACCGCCCGGCCGACCCCAGCCGAGCCACCGGTGACCACCGCCACCCCAAGCAAGCCGGTCACCGGTGGGCCCGAGTGGTCCGGGCGCGGAGCGGGGACATCGGTGCCGGCGGGAGGGGCGGGGTGGAGGGGGTCACGTCTCAGCCGGCCGCAGCCAGCTCGGAGACCATGGGCACGAGGCCGAGGGCCTCGAGGAGCATCTGGCGGTCGTCGTCGTCGTGGGCGACGCGCGCCACGAGCTCGGCCGCCCGTGACTCCAGCGGGTTGGTCGGCCCGGCGACGGCGTCGGCGGAGACGCCCATCTCGGCGTAATCGGAATCGCGGCGTCCCAGGTAGGGCATGGTCATACCTCTCGACAAGTTCGTTGCAGAACGCAACGGCGCTCAGGAGGGGGCTGTCTTCTCAGCCGCGCAGCGCACTCGACGGCACTGCCGTCTCGGGACCAGCGATACCCACCCGCGGGCCCGAATACGCATCCCGAGGCCCCCCGGCTCGAACGTGTTCAAGATCGAGGACCCACCGCCACGCCCAGGTGGGGTAGAAAGTGTCTTCGTGAGTGTCATGGATCGCGCCGACGGGGCGACACCCGTCACATCGCCGAGCGCCCTGGTCACACCCGAACCCGACGATGTCGCGTCGTGGAGCGTCCTGAGCTGGTTGAGCCGTTCCTTGCACGTCAAGGAGGCCGGCCTCAGCGCCACCCTGGACGCGATCCTCCGCACAGCGGTGGAGGTGGTCGAGCCCGCGACCGCCGCGGGTGTGAACCTCTTCACGCGGGGCGTCTTCGAACCCCAGGCGGTGCTCGGTGTGCCGCCCCACCGGCTCGACGCGTGGCAGCAGGAACACGGCGTCGGGCCGTGCATCGACGCCTCCCGTGACCAGGTCGCGGTCCAGGTGGACGATGCCGCGCGGGAAGCCCGGTGGCCCGGGTTCGGTGCGCTCGCCGCTGAGCTCGAGGTGCGGTCGATGCTGTGTGTCCCGCTGTGGGTCGACGAGATCCGGCTCGGGTCGGTGAGCCTCTACGCGGGCCCGCCCGACGCGTTCGGACCCCGCGACGGCCGGATCGCCGACCTGCTCGCCACCCAGGCGGCCCTCGCGCTGGGCGACGCCCAACGCTCCGAGCAGCTTCGGGCGATGGCCGCCAACCGGGACGTGATCGGGCAGGCCAAGGGCGTCCTCATGGAGCGGCACAAGATCACGGCCGACCAGGCGTTCGACCGGCTGCGCGTCGCCTCACAGCAGTCGAACCGCAAGCTCGTCCAGGTCGCGGACTCGGTGGTCACCACCGGAGCCCTGGGCTGAAGCCCCTCCTCCGGCTAGTGTCGGAACCCAGGTGAAGACTCTCGCCTCCGGTCCGGTTACGCCGCTTCGACGTGCGCGGCGACCGCCGACCCGAGGAGCGCATGCGCCGCATGGCTGTCCCGTCGTTGCAGTCGACAACTGTCAAAACGTTGCAGGTTGCAACGGAATCGGTGTCGACGCGTGATTTCAGCGGCCTGACCGCGGGTGCGAGCGCCGCCGCCGATGACGCGGCGGCCGCCGTCGCCTTCGCCCGCGACTGGGGCACGGCGTTGCCCCTGCCCGGTGGCCCCGGCACCGCCGCCCGCTACGCCGCCCTGCGGGCGGTGGCCCGCACCGACCTCACCGCCGCGCGGGTCCTCGAGGCCCACACCGACGCGTTGGCCATCCTCGCCGAGGCGGGGGAGCCCGCTGCCGACGGCTCGACGTGGGGTGTGTTCGCCGCGGAGGGCCCGGGAACGCTGCTCGCCGCGCGACCGGTCGGCCCGGACGGCGGGTTCCGGCTGGACGGCGTCAAGCCGTGGTGCTCGGTCGCCGGGCTGCTCGACCACGCGCTCGTCACCGCCCACGTCGACGACGGCCGGCAGTTGTTCGCGGTCGACCTGACCCATCCGGGTGTGCGTCCCGAACCCGCGACGGCCTGGGCCGCCCGCGGACTGCGCACGGTGACCAGCGGGCCGGTGCAGTTGACCGACGTGCCGGCCTTGCCGGTCGGGGCACCGGGGTGGTACCTGCAGCGGCCCGGGTTCGCCTGGGGCGGGATCGGCGTCGCCGCGTGCTGGCT
>CAXUNA010000226.1:0-6521 GCA_964252095.1 uncultured Jatrophihabitans sp.
AGAAGACGTCGCCCGGGTAGGCCTCGCGGCCCGGCGGGCGGCGCAGCAGCAGCGACACCGTGCGGTAGGCCTCGGCCTGCTTGGACAGGTCGTCGAACACGATGAGGACGTGCTTGCCGTCGTACATCCAGTGCTGGCCGATGGCCGAACCGGTGTACGGGGCGAGGTACTTGAAGCCGGCGGAGTCGGCGGCGGGCGAGGCGACGATGGTCGTGTACTCCATCGCGCCGGCCTCCTCCAGCGTCCCGCGCACGGACGCGATGGTGGAGCCCTTCTGACCGACCGCGACGTAGATGCAGCGGACCTGCTTCTGCGGGTCGCCGGACTTCCAGTTGTCGCGCTGGTTGATGATCGCGTCGACGCAGACGGTGGTCTTGCCGGTCTGGCGGTCGCCGATGATCAGCTGGCGCTGGCCGCGGCCGATGGCGGTCATCGCGTCGATGGCCTTGATACCGGTCGACAGCGGCTCGCGGACCTCCTTGCGCTGCACCACCGTGGGCGCCTGCAGCTCGAGGTCGCGCCGACCCTCGGCGGCGATCTCGCCCAGGCCGTCGATCGGCTGGCCGAGCGCGTTCACGACGCGGCCCATGAAGGCGTCGCCGACCGGCACCGAGAGGATGTCGCCGGTGCGCTTGACCGCCTGGCCCTCCTCGATCGTGGCCGGGTCGCCGAGGATGACCACGCCGATGTCGCGGACGTCGAGGTTCTGCGCGAGGCCCAGCGTGCCGTCCTCGAACTGCAGCAGCTCGTTGGTCATGCAACTGGGGAGACCCTCGACGCGGGCGATGCCGTCGCCGACCTCGGCGACCACACCGACCTCCTCACGGGTGGCGGTGGTGCTGTACGAGGAGACGTAGTCCTCGAGGGCGCTGCGGATCTCGTCCGCAGAGATCGTCAGCTCAGTCATGACCGTCCCTGCTCACTGTCTCGGTAAACGCGGTGGGTGGAGGTGGTGCGGGTCGAACGTGTGGTGTCCATGGTGCGCGTCAGCCCCCGAGGCTCGCACGGGCGGCGGCGAGCCGGCTGGCCACGCTGCCGTCGATGATCTCGTCGCCCAACCGGATGACGAGGCCGCCGCGGACGCGGGGGTCGATGTCGACGCGCACCGCGATCTCCCGGCCGTAGAGCCGGGTGAGCCCCGCCGCGAGGCGGTCGGTCTGCGCCGGGGTCAACGCCACCGCGCTGGTGACGTTCGCGACCGAGCGCTCCCGCCGGGTGGCGGTGAGCTCCAGCAGGTCGTCGACCGCGAGCTCGACGCTCGGGTGCGAGCTCGAGCGCACGCCCTGCGAGACCAGTGCGACCGTGACCGGGTCGGCCTTGCCGTCGAGCAACGACGTGGCGAGCCGCGCCCGCCCCTCGGCGGGCCGCGAGCGGTCGTCGAGCGCCGATCGCAGCGTGGCGTCGCCGGTGACGATCCGGCCGAACCGGAACAGCTGGTCCTCGACCGTCTCCAGGTGCCGCGACTGCTCGGCGTCGATCAGCAGCAGCTGGTTGCCGGCGCCCTCGAGCGCGTCGACCAGGTCCCACGGGTTCGACCAGCGACGCGCGACGACCTGGGCCGCAAGGTCGAGCGCGGACGCGTCGACCTTGCCGTCGAACAACCGACGGAGCAGACCGGCGCGGTCGTCGGACTCGACGCTGGACTCGGCGAGCGTGCGCCGCAGACCGGGGTTGGCCGACAGCACACCGACGATCCCGAACAGGCCGCCCGCGACCGCGGGCCGTCCGGTGAGCGACCCGGGGCCCCCCCCGGCCGGCCCCCGCCCCGCGGCGCGGGCGGGGGGGCGGGGGGGGGTCGACTCCCTGCTGGCGGCGTGGAGGACTGGCACGACCGACGTCACTCCCCCGCCGGGCTCGCCGTGGCGGAGTCCTGCGACTCGAGGCCCGCGAGGAAGTCGTCCACGGTGCGTTGCACCGCGGCGTCGTCGGCCAGGCGCTGGTCGACGATGCGACCGGCGAGGTCGACCGCGAGGACACCGATCTCGCCCCGCAGCTCGCGCACGATCTGCTCGCGCTGCTGGGAGAGGGCCTCCTCGCCGCGGGCCAGGATGCGGGACGACTCCTCCTGCGCCTGGGTGCGCAGGTCCTCGACGATGTGCTGCGCCTCGGCGCGGGCACTCTCGCGGATCTGCGCAGCCTCGGTGCGGGCGTCGGCCAGCTGCTGCTGGTACTCGGCCAGCGTGCGCTGGGCCTCTTCCTGCGCCTGGCGGGCGCGTTCGATGCCGCCCTCGATCTCGTTGCGCCGCGCCGCGTAGGACTTCTCCAGCGCCGGCACGACGAACTTCGCGATCAGGAACCACAGGATCCCGAAGACGACCAGGACGAGGATGATCTCCGAGACGTGCGGAAGGATCGGGTTGATCTTGTCCTCAGCCAGGAACGTGGCGCTCATCGACTACCTCCCACGGGCTTCATTCAGGTCTCCTCGGGCTTTCCTCGGGTCGCTGACTAGAGGACGAACGCGAGGGCGATGCCGATGATCGCGAGCGCCTCGGCGAGGGCGAAGCCGAGGATTGCGATCTGCTGCAGCACGTTGCGGGCCTCGGGCTGACGCGCGGTGCCGGCGATGTAGGCCGCGAAGATCAGGCCGATGCCGATGCCCGGGCCGATGGCGGCCAGGCCGTACCCGACCATGTTGAGCGAGCCGTCCATGTTGGTTCCTTTCTGGGGTGATCGGCGAACGGTCGATCGCCGAGGACCGCGGAGACGCGGAAGTCGTACGTCAGTGTTCTTCGGACAACGCCCCACCGATGTAGGTGGCGGTGAGCAGGGTGAAGACGAAGGCCTGGAGGAACTCGACGAGCAGCTCGAGGAACCCGACCGCGACACCGAGGACGAACGACAGCACGCCCGCGATGTGGTTCACGATCCCGGAGGCGTCGATCAGCAGGTACTCGGCACCCGTGGCGAACAGGATGATCAGCAGGTGGCCCGCGAACATGTTCGCGAACAGACGCAGCGAGAGCGTGACCGGCCGGACGATCACGGTCGACAGGAACTCGAGCGGGATGACCAGCGCGAGCACCGGACCGGTGACACCCGGCGGCACGGTGATGAACTTCAGGTAGCCGAAGAACCCGTGCTTGCCGATGCCGATCGCGTTGTAGATGACCCAGATCAGGATCGCGAGGCCGTAGGCGAAGCCGACCCGCGAGAAGCTCGGGAACTGCAGGATCGGGAACATCCCGAACAGGTTGTTCAACAGGATGAAGAAGAACAGGCTGACCAGCAGCGGGACCCAGCGCAGGAAGTCGCGGGTGCCGATGATGTCGCGGCCGATCGAGTCCCGGACGAAGTTGTAGCTCGACTCCAGGACGAACTGGCCCTTGCTCGGCACCAGCTGCAGCTTGCGGGTGCTGACGAGGAAGTACGCGAGCACGATGACGGCCGCGAGCACCAGCAGGAACGACGACTTGGTCAGCAGCACCCCGACCTCGCCGGTCTGGTGACCGAACAGGGAGGGGAACTCGAAGTCGTTCGGGCCGGGCGCGGTGAAGTCCGCCAGGTACGTCACGTCAGCGCTCACGCGTCAGCTCCTCGGCTGGTCGTCGTCGGCCTTCGGGACCGGCGTGCGGTCCGTCGCTCGACTGGCGGTCGGTCGGGGTGGCGGGCGGGTTCTCACCGGGGTGCTGGCCCGGCGGGTTCTCCAGCGCGGCCATCCCCACCCGGAAGCGGGCGACGACCATGTAGATCCCGAGCACAGCTCCCACGAGGACGCCCACGGCGACCAACCAGCTGGCACCGAGCCAACGGCCCAGACCCCAACCGGCGAGTCCGTAGACCGCCACGCCGGACACGATGTAGCCGAACGCCGCCCACGGATCCGTGGTGACCGGCGCTGCGCTCGGAGTTCGGCCGCTCATGTCCTCCGGGACTGTAACAGGGCTGGAACACGCCCTTGACCACCAGGTACGGGCCTTGCAAGGGCTCTCGGTGTGTACGTTCCACCGCCCTGCAGGTCAACGGCGGCGGGCACGTCCACCCGGACCGCTGTCGTGCCGGACGTGGACCAGGAGCAGCGCCGCGGACCACACGACGACCACACCCAGCGCTCCTCCGGCGACGCCCGCCGCGTGCACCGTGCCGTGCCCGTCCGGGCCCGGGCGGACCTGCACCGCGAGGACGAACAGGCCCACGATCGCGACCAGGTAGAGCAGCACCGCGAGGCCGAGCGCGGCCACGGGTGAACTGCGCCTCGCCCCGGCGATAAGCACCCGCGCGCTCGCCCACAGCACGAGGAGCACCACGGCACCTCCGAGCGCGACCGACAGCGCCCAGGTCCACCCGCCGGCGAAGGAGATCAGCGCTCCGACGACGACGGCGAGCGCCGCCACCCGGCTGGACCGGGAGATGGCGACGCCGGACGGCAGGCTCGCCCGCTCCCAGACCGGACGGGGGCTCTCGGGCGTCGGCCCGGCGCTCACGGCACCTCCGCCGGGGGATGACGCCGGACGCCGACCTGCGGCAGCAGCGAGCCGACCAGCCCGACGACGGCGAGCACGCCGACGATGACGCCCACCCGCAACGGGTGCTGGGTGATCGACAGCGAGACGCCGCCGACCGCGAGCAGGGCCGACCAGAAGTACAGCATCAGCACCGCCCGCCGGTGGCTGTGGCCGCGCTGCAGCAACCGGTGGTGCAGGTGCTGCTTGTCGGGCTTGAACGGCGACTCGCCGCGCGAGACCCGCCGGATGATCGCGAGCACGAGGTCGACGAACGGCAGGGCCAGCACGAAGACGAGCGTCAGCAGCGGCACGTAGAGCGGGAACGCGCCGAGCGCCGTGCCGTAGCTCTGCGGGTCGGTCTGCGCCACGGCCGAGGCCGCGCACGCCGAGAGCACCAGCCCGACGAACATCGAGCCCGAGTCGCCCATGAAGATCCGCGCCGGTGCGAAGTTGTGGGTGAGGAACCCGGCGCACGCACCGGCGAGTGCTGCACTGAGCAACAGCGCGGCACTCGTGACCTCGGTGTTGCCCTGGTCGGCGAGGTGGTACGCGTAGGCGAAGAACGACAGCGCCGTGATCGCCGAGACCCCCGCGGCCAGCCCGTCGAGGCCGTCGATGAAGTTCAGGGCGTTGATCGTGACGACCGTGAACAGCACAGTGACCGGGAAGCCGAGGTCGAGCCCGAGCGACGTCGTGCCCGCGAACGGCAGGTAGAACGCGGTGAACTGCACCCCGCCGTAGACCACCATCACCCCGCTGGCGAGGACCTGGCCGGTCAGCTTGGTCAACGAGTCCAGTTCGTAGCGGTCGTCGAGCATCCCGAGCACCAGCAGCACGCCGCCCGCGGCCATGACGCCCGCGATCTGGTTGTCGGCGGTGAACGTCGAGCGCAGGGTCGGCAGGCTGTGCGCCACGAGGATCGCGAGGCCGAAGCCCGCGTAGATCGCGACCCCGCCGAGCCGCGGGATGGCGAAGGCGTGCACGTCGCGGTCGCGCGGGCGGGCGATCGCGCCCCACCGCAGCGCGACCACCCGCGCCAGCGGCGTCAGCAGCAGCACTCCGCCGGCGGCGACGCACCAGACCAGCGCGTACTCGAGACTCGGGTGCAAGAACGATCAGCCCAGGATGTCGGGCACGACACGGCGCAGGGCGTCGAGGTCGATCGCGCCCTGTCGCAGGACCTTCGGCACCTCGGTGGTGACGTCGACGATGGTCGAGGCGACGCCCTGGCCCACGGGCCCGGCGTCGAGGTAGACCGACACCAGGTCGCCGAGCTGGTCGCGGGCCTCCTGCGCGGTCTTCGCCGGCGGCTGGCCGCTGCGGTTGGCGCTCGAGACGCCCATCGGCCCGACCTCACGCAGCACGTCGAGCGCGACCGGGTGCAACGGCATCCGCAGCGCCACGGTGCCGCGGGCGTCGCCGAGGTCCCAGGTGAGCGACCGCGCGTGCTCGACGACGATGGTCAGCCCGCCGGGCCAGAACGCCTCGACGAGGTCGCGCAGCCGGTCGTCGACGTGGGTGACGAGGCCGTCGACCGTGTCCCAGCTGCCGACCAGCACCGGCACCGGCATGTCCCGGCCGCGGCCCTTGGCCGCGAGCAGCGAGGAGATCGCGGCGCTGTCGAAGGCGTCCGCGCCGATCCCGTAGAGGGTGTCGGTCGGCAGGACCACCAGTTGGCCGGCGCGCACCGCGCGGACGGCGGCCTCGACGGCGGCCTCCCGCGTACCGGCGTCGATGCAGTCGAGGTTCACTCCCACGTGTTCACTCCCACGGGGGGCCATCCTGCCCGGCCGGGTCCGGCGCGCGGCGCAGGCCCGTCGCGAACCGCTGCCGGCCGGCGAGGTCACGCTCGGTCTGCACCGCGTCGAACCCGGCGGCCGTGAGGGCCTCGAGGACACCCGCGGCGTGCGACTCGTCGTGCTCGACGACCAGCGCGCCGCCCGGTCGCAGCAGCCAGGCGGCGGTCGCCGCGAGCGCGGGCACCAGGTCGAGGCCGTCGTCCCCCGCGAACACCGCCTCCGGCGGGTCGGCGTGCACCTCGACCCCGACCTCGGTGGTCGTGGGGACGTAGGGCGG
>CAXUNA010000227.1:0-6447 GCA_964252095.1 uncultured Jatrophihabitans sp.
CCCGTGTCGACGGCGGGCACACCGGTTCGGCCGGCGGGCACCGCCGGGCGGCGGGCGACCGCGCGGCCGAGGAACCAGTACCCGACGGCCGCGACCAGGCCGAGCACGAGGCAGCCCCACCACACCCACGACGGGTGGGTCGCGTAGACCGCGGTGCCGGCGAGCGGCCCGAGCAGCACCGAACCGCCCCAGGCGATGCCGGTGGCGCCGACGTAGCGACCCCGCAGGTGCTCCGGGGCGAGGGTGGTGACCAGCGCCTGGATGGAACCGCTGAACCCGATCTCCCCGACGCTCCAGACCACGACCGTTGCCATGAGCAACGGAAGCGTGGTCACCAGGCCGGTCAGTGCGATCCCGCCGCCGACGGCGGTGAGGCTCGCCGGCAGCAGCCAGGTGCGGGGGATCCGGTCGAACACCGGCAGCAGCAGCGGTTGCAGCACGATGATCACGACGCCGTTCAGTGCGATCGCGACCCCGTAGGCCGAGGTACCCAACCCGATGTCGCGCGTGTAGAGCGGCAGCACGTTGTAGACCTGGTTGTAGAGCACGGCGTACAGGAAGATCAACGCGATCGCCGCCTGCAGCAGCCGGTCGTGTGCGAGCGCCCGCAGTCCCTCGAACCGGACGGCGGTGAGCGCCGCGTCCCGCGCGGGCCGCGTCTCGGGCACCCGCCAGCCCACCAGCACCGCGAAGACCACACAGGTGACGGCGTCGACCACGAACAGCAGCGTGTAGCCGTGCGCGGCGAGCAGCCCGCCGAGCACGCTCGCCACCGAGAAACCGAGGTTGACGGCCCAGAACTGCAGGGCGAACGCCCGCGGTCGGACCTGCTCCGCGAGCAGGTCGGCGATGACCGCGGTCGACGCCGGGCGGTAGACGTCGCTGACACTGCCCAGCAGCACGGCGGCGGCGACGATCGGCCCGAACCCCCGCGCCGCGCCCAGCAGTCCGAGCAGCACCCCGGTGGCCGCGAGCCCGCCGACCATCGTCGCCCGGCGCCCGATCCGGTCGGTGAGCACGCCGCCGACCGGTTGCGAGACCAGGACCCCGACGCCGTAGCCGGCGAGGACCACCCCGGACTGCGGGACGCTCAGACCGCGCGGCCCGGTGAGGTAGAGGACGAGGAACGGTTGGACGAAGCCGCCGGCCCGGTTGACCAGGGTGCCGAGCCACAGCCACCAGAACGCCGTGGGCAGGCCGCCCACCCGGGACCGCAGCGCCCGCCGGAGCAGGCCGGCGGGCGGCGGACCCGGTGGTGGCGCACCGGGAGCGGGTGGAACGGTCACCCCCTCACCAGATCACGGGGCTCCGACAGTATTTCCGCGTCACGGCGCCCCGACCAGGTTGCCGGCCGCGCCCCACCACGGCTCCACGGCGAACCCGGCGAGGCCCAGCTCGGCTCCGATGTCCTCGCGCAGCGAGGCGGCGTCGAGCCGGTGCGCCCGCTCGTGGTCGGCGATGCTGCCGAACCGGTGCAGGTCCGGGCGCCCGACGCCGTGGGCGAACACCCGGTGCGGGCGGTCGGACAGTGCGTCGTTGACCACGGCGGTCGAGGTCCCGGACAGGTACGGCTCGACCAGCACGACGTCGGCGACGTCGGTCAGGCCGACCTCCCGGCGCAGGGCCACGAGATCCAACGGCCGGACGGTGACGGCGTGCACCACCGTGAGGTCGAGCCCGGCCGTCGCCTCCCGCACCCGGTCCACCAGCGGGCCGACCGCGAGCACCACCCCGCGGCGTCCGCGCCGCAGGACCTGCAGCGACCCGTCGGTCGGGCCGGGCCGCGCAGCGACGTCCTCGCCGAGCCGGAGGTAGGTCCGGCCGCCCGAGGACACCGCCCGCCGCAGCAGGGGGGCGACGTCGTCCGGATGGCCCGGCACCTCGATGCGCCAGTCGCGCAGGGTGTCGAGCAGGGCGACGTCACCGGGCGCCTGGTGGGTGCGCCCGGCGTTCGACGCGTCGTACGACGCCCCGATCGAGACGAGCGTGGCCGCCACGCCCTGGTGGGAGAGGTCGAGCTTGACCTGCTCCCACGCGCGTTCGACGAGGAACGGCGCGTAGGTGTGGACGATCGGGTGGACGCCGGCGAGCGACAACCCGCCCGCCACACCGATCATCGCCTGCTCGCGGATGCCGACGTTCACGACGTGCCCGCCCGCATGCTCGAACCGGTCGGCCGAGATGTCGGCGAGCACCACGGCCACCTCGGAGGAGGCAGACACCAGCGACCGTGCCTCGTCGACGAACGCCTCACGCATGGTCGATGCCGTCATGTGGACGCCTTCGGGTCGGTGTGGACGACCACGACGGTCGGGGCCGTCCGGTCGGTGGCACGCAGCGCCGTGACGAGCGCGGGTCGGTCGGCGGCGTCGACGTCGCGGGTGACCCACCCCTCCGCGGTGAACCGCGAGGCGATGCCGCCGGGCCACCCGAGGCTGGCCGACGTGTTGTCGACGACGACCGCCGTGAGCCGCGCCAGCCCGAACCGGCCGGCCACCGCGATCGCCTCGTGGTTGCTCCCCTCGTCCAGTTCGGCGTCGCCGACCAGCACGACCACCCGCGCCGTGCGGCCCTGCCAGGACAGCGCGATCGCCGACCCCACCGCCAGGGCGAGCCCGTGACCCAGTGAGCCGCTGGAGATCTCCACCCCGGGCTCGCGGTGCCGGTCCGGGTGGTGGCCCAGCGGTGAGTCGACCTCACCGAACGTCGACAGCAGGTCGGGGGAGAAGTAGCCGTGCCGCGCGAGCACCGCGTGGAAGGCCTGCGGGCCGTGCCCCTTCGACAGGTAGAAGCGGTCGCGATCGGGATCGGCGAGCCGTTCGGGGGCGACGTCGAGGACCTCGTCGTAGAGGGCGTCGAGCACCTCGGCCACCGAGGTCGCGCTGTCGTCGTGCTTCTCGTCGCCGGTCTGTCTGTCCATGTACGTGCGTGTCACCGTGTCCATGCGCCCACTGTTCAACCTCAGGCGCACTTGAGGTCAAGGGGCGATACCGTCGGTTGTCATGGGCAACGGTCATCTGGGCATCGGCGAGTTCGCGTCCCGGGCGGGCGTGAGCGTGGCGACGCTGCGGTTCTACGAGGACCGCGGGCTGGTCCACTCGACGCGCAGCTCGGGCAACCAGCGGCGGTACCTGCGGGCCGAACTGCGGCGCGTCGCGTTCGTCAAGGCGGCCCAGCACGTCGGTCTCACGCTCGCCGAGATCGAGGCGGCCATGGCGACGCTGCCCGACGGCCGGGTGCCCACCCGGGCCGACTGGACGCGGTTGTCGCGCACCTGGCGCCCGCGCCTCGACGAGCGGATCGCCGAGTTGCGCCGGTTGCGCGACGGCCTCGACGGCTGCATCGGCTGCGGCTGCCTGTCATTGAAGAGCTGCGTGCTCTACAACCCCGGTGACCGCGCCGGCCTCACCGGCAGTGGTGCGCGATACATCGAGAACGAGGGTCCGTCGCAGGAAAAGCGCGTGCCGCGCCGGTAGACTCCGTCGTCGTGACCATCCTGCGCGAGTGACGAGCGTCCCGCCGACAGTGTCGACAGGACCCGCTCCACCCTCCAGGAAGCACGGAACCCCACCATGATCACGGCCAACGGCCTCGAGCTGCGCGCCGGCGCGCGCCTGCTGCTCGACGCTCCCCAGCTCCGCATCCAGGCGGGCGACCGCATCGGCCTCGTCGGCCGCAACGGCGCCGGCAAGACCACGCTG
Source organism: uncultured Jatrophihabitans sp. (assembly GCA_964252095.1). Taxonomy (GTDB): domain Bacteria; phylum Actinomycetota; class Actinomycetes; order Mycobacteriales; family Jatrophihabitantaceae; genus CAXUNA01. Next base: position 3,702 of record CAXUNA010000227.1, read on the forward strand.
CTGAAGACGCTCGCGGCGCAGGGCGTGCCGGCGGCCGGCAGCATCACCGCCAACACTCCGATCGGGTATCTCCCGCAGGACCCCCAGAGCGGCGACCTGTCGGTGACGGCGAACGACCGCATCCTGTCGGCCCGCGGCCTCGACGTCCTGCGCAGCAAGATCGACAAGGTGACGATCGAGCTGTCCGAACGCCCCGACGACGAAGCCGTCCTCGCCCGTTACGGCCGGCTCGAGGAGCGGTTCTCGGCCCTCGGCGGGTACGCGGCCGAGAGCGAGGCCGCGCGGATCAGTTCGAACCTGGGCCTGCCCGACCGCGTGCTGGTGCAGCCGCTCGAGACGCTGTCCGGCGGTCAGCGTCGCCGGGTCGAACTCGCCCGCATCCTGTTCGCCGACACCGGCGAGCCCACCACGCTGCTCCTCGACGAACCCACCAACCACCTCGACGCCGATTCCATCCAGTGGCTGCGGGAGTTCCTGCCGCGGCAGGAGGGTGGCTTCGTCGTCGTCAGCCACGACGTCGACCTGCTCGCGGCCGTCGTCAACAAGGTCTGGTACCTCGACGCCAACCGGTCGGTCATCGACGTCTACAACGTCGGCTGGAAGGCCTACCTGCAGCAGCGCGAGACCGACGAGCGCCGTCGTACCCGGGAGCGGGCCAACGCCGAGCGCAAGATCGAGACGTTGTCCAAGCAGGCCGACAAGATGCGCGCCAAGGCGACCAAGGCCAAGGCCGCGCATCAGATGGACCGGCGGGCTGCCGCCCTCGCGGCGGGCCTCGAGGAGGTGCGCGTGGGCGACCGCGTCGCCCGCCTGCGGTTCCCGACACCCGCACCGTGCGGCCGCACGCCGCTCACCGCGACCGGGCTGTCGAAGAGCTACGGCTCGCTCGAGATCTTCGCCGGCGTCGACCTCGCGATCGACAGGGGCGCGCGGGTGGTCGTGCTGGGGCTCAACGGCGCCGGCAAGACCACGCTGCTGCGGCTGCTCGCCGGCGTGGAACCCGCCGACACCGGCACGGTCGAGGCCGGGCATGGCCTGCGGCTGGGCTACTTCGCGCAGGAGCACGAGACGATCGACCGCGACCGCACGGTGCTGGAGAACATGCGCAGCTCCGCGCCCGACCCGTCGGACACCGAACTGCGCAGCGTGCTCGGCGCGTTCCTGTTCACCGGCGACGACGTCAGCAAGCCCGCAGGCGTGCTCTCCGGCGGTGAGAAGACCCGCCTCGCGCTGGCCATGCTCGTCACCAGCGCCGCGAACGTGCTGCTGCTCGACGAGCCGACCAACAACCTCGACCCGGTCAGCCGCGAGCAGGTGCTCGACGCGTTGCGCCACTACGAGGGCGCCATCGTGCTCGTCACGCACGACGAGGGCGCGGTCGACGCCCTCGAACCGGAGAAGGTCATCCTGCTGCCGGACGGCGTCGAGGACCAGTGGACGGCCGACCTCAAGGACCTCGTCACCCTCGCCTGAGCGCGCGGCGAACTGTCCGGATTATCCCGTGAGCGGACACTTCTGCCTCACAGGAGTTTGACGTTTCGTGTTGCGGGGCAGTTGCGCCCTTGCGACCATTCCCCGGCGTGGAGCCGCCGTCCGGTGCTTCCACGCACCGGCGTGGCCGCCCGAGGGGACAGCCGCTGCAGGGGCGGCAGCCCCGGAGAAAGGGGACGACATGGTCGACGTCAAGAGCAAGCCGGAACTCAAGAAGGGCGCCCGGATCACGGGGCCGGCCCGTACCAAGCTCGCCACCGACCTGCGCAAGGCGTACGACAAGGGCCGCAGCATCCGGGAGCTCGCCGAGACGCACGGCCGGTCGTACGGGTTCGTGCACCGGGTGCTCTCGGAGTCCGGCGTCGAACTGCGCGGCCGCGGGGGAGCCACCCGCAAGCGGGCACCGGGCCGCGCGCGCTGACCACCGTCCCCACCGGCGGGAGCGGAGGGCGTCCCGGCCCTCGCTGTCGCCACCGGCGGCCCAACGGGTAGACACGGGGACGTGACCGACGCGCCGCCGCCCCTGTACTCCACCGACGACCTGCTGGCCGGACCGGTACCGGTCGGGCCACCCGACTCCGGGGTGACCCTGCGGCTGCACCGTGACGGCGCCGTGGCGGTCGTCAGCCTCGACCGTCCGGACGCCCTGAACGCCCAGACCCCCCTGACCTGGGCCGCGTTGCGCGAGGTCCGGGATCAGCTTCCCGAGTCGGTCCGCGTCGTCGTGCTGCGCGGCGAGGGCCGGGCGTTCTCGGCCGGCCTGGACAAGCGGCTGTTCCAGCCCGGTGGCATCCCCGGGCAGCCCGGCATCGTCGCGATGGCGGGCCTGCCGCCCGAACAGGGCGACGCCCAGATCGCCGAGTACCAGGCCGCGTTCGGATGGTTGCAGACGGCACCGATCACGTCGGTCGCCCTCGTGCAGGGTCACGCGATCGGCGGCGGTTTCCAGCTCGCCCTGGCGTGCGACCTGCGACTGGTCGCCGACGACGTCTCGTTCTGCATGGCCGAACCCGGTCTCGGCATCGTCCCCGATCTCGGCGGCACCCAGCGCCTGGTCGACCTCGTCGGCTACTCCCGCGCCGTCGACCTCTGCCTCACCGTCCGCCGGGTCGGCGCCGAGGAGGCGCTGCGGATCGGTCTCGCGACGGCCGTCGTGCCCGCGGGTGGCCTCGACACCGCCGTCGAACCCCTGCTCGACGCCCTGCTCGCCGTCCCCCGCGGCGCGGCGACCGCCACCAAGCAGCTGCTGCTCGCC
>CAXUNA010000228.1:0-6419 GCA_964252095.1 uncultured Jatrophihabitans sp.
CCACCGGGCCGCGGACCCGGGCCGCGGCCAATGCCTCGGCCATCCCGCTCACGGCTCCGCCCGCCTGGCAGGTCGCGGAGATGCAGGCCGACGAACGCGAGCACGCCGACGAGCGCGCCGTCGTCGCCCAGCGGGGGATGCCCGGATGGGCGGCGCTGCTCGTGCTGCTGGTCATCACCGGCATCGGCGGCCTCATCGACGCCCTCGCCGGCGCCGGCATCAAGGGCACCTTCTCGATCGGGCTGATCGTCGGCTCACTGGTGGCGATCCTGCTGGTGCGCCGGTCGGCGATGTTCCCGATCGTGGTCGCGCCGCCGCTCGTCTACTTCATCGCGTCAGCCGTGCTGCTCTACGTGCGGTCGGGCGGGCTGTCGAACCGGGCCGCCATCACCGACGCCGCCGCGAGTTGGCTGGTCTACGGCTTCCCGGCCATCGCCGGCGCCACGGCCGTCGTGCTCATCGTGGCCGGCGGACGGATGATCCTGCACCGCTGAACAGCGGCCACGGTCGGTCAACCGACGGCCGGTGCGTCAGTGCGAGAGGACCCGCAGCTCGCGGGGCAGGGCGAACGTGAGTCGCTCCTCGGTGTGTCGCACCGGCACGACGTCCGCGTACCCGTGCGACACCAGCCAGTCGGTGACCTCGCGCACCAGGATCTCCGGCACCGACGCACCCGAGGACAACCCGACGCTCGTCACGCCGTCGAGCCACGCCGGGTCGATGCCTGCGGCGTTCTCGACCAGGTACGCGTCGTCGGCACCGGCGGCCTTGGCCACCTCGACCATGCGCACCGAGTTCGAGGAGTTGGTAGACCCGACGACGAGGAACAGCTCGACGTCCGGCGCGATCTGCTTCACGGCGGCCTGCCGGTTCTGCGTGGCGTAGCAGATGTCGTCGCTCGGCGGCGAGTTCAGCGCGGGGAACTTCTTGCGCAGGGCGTCGACGGTCTCGAGCGTCTCGTCGACCGAGAGCGTGGTCTGGGACAGCCACACCACCCGCTCCGGATCGCGGACCTCGACGTTCGCGACGTCGTGCGGGCCGTCGACCAGGTGGATGTGCTCGGGAGCCTCACCGGTGGTGCCGACGACCTCCTCGTGACCCTCGTGGCCGATGAGCAGGATGTCGTAGTCGTCGGCGGCGAACCGACGGGCCTCGTTGTGGACCTTGGTCACCAGCGGGCAGGTCGCGTCGATCGTGCGCAGCTGGCGCTGCTCGGCCTCGGCGTGCACCGACGGCGCGACGCCGTGCGCGGAGAACACGACGACCGCGCCCTCGGGGACCTCGTCGGTCTCCTCGACGAACACGGCGCCGCGGGCCTCGAGGGCCTGCACGACGTAGAGGTTGTGCACGATCTGCTTGCGCACGTAGACCGGAGCGCCGTAGTGGTCGAGCGCGTGCTCGACCGTCTGCACCGCCCGGTCGACACCCGCGCAGTAGCCGCGCGGTTCGGCCAGCAGGATCCGACGTCCGGTCGGCGCGGCCACGGCGTCACCGCTGGCGACGGTGGTGGCGGTGTCGGCCCCGGCGGCGGGTGTGTGGGTCACGACCTCGATGGTACGGAGGGTCGCCTGTGAGGCACGCTGTCCCCATGAGCTCGCTCCCCACGCCGCTCCGGGCGGCGCTCGGCATCGCCCTGTCGGTCGTCGACACCGCCCGCGAGACCGCGACCCACCTGCCGCAGAAGGCAGCCGGTCTGCCGGTGGCCGTCGCGTCCCAGGCCGTCCAGTTGTCCCTGCGCGCGCAGCAGCAGTACGCCGCCTACGTCAACAAGGGCGACGAGCTGATCGGCGCCTTCCGGGGCGCGCCGGAGGAGCCGCCCGCCTGGGCGACGTTCGACGAGGACGAGCCCACGCCCGCCCGCAACACCGCGTTCGACCGCGTTCCCGACGCCGAGGACGAGCTCGCCGAGCTCCAGGCCCTCGACGACCTCGAGGGCCTCGCGGACGAGGTCGGCGACCACGCCCTGGACCTGCTCGACGGCAGCTACGAAGCCGCCGACGGCCCGAGGCCGACGCCGGGTGCGCCCGCCACCACCGACGAGACCGACGTCACCAGCGACGCGGTGGGTGACGAGGTCATCGGCGCCGACGCCCCGCGCACCACCGCCTCCCGTGAGCCCGCCCGCAAGGCCACCCGGAAGATCGCGACCAAGGCCTCGCGCAAGGTCGCCGCGACCAAGGCACCGCCGGCCAAGAAGGCCGCCAAGAAGGCCGCGCCCCCGCCGCCCACGCCGGGTGCGACCGGTGGCCTGCCGCCGAGCCCGGCCGCGAAGAAGGCGGCCAAGGCGGCCAAGGCGGCGAAGAAGGCGGCCAAGAAGGCGGCGCCACCACCGTCGTTCGCTGCGGAAACCCCGCTGTTCCCGGCGGATTCGACGTTGCCCACCGGTCCGGACGCCGACACCCGGCCGGACGACGTGGGCCCGGACGAGGTCTGAGTCTGCGGTGACCCGCCCCGCGGGAAAGCTGGAGAGTTCGCCGGACGAGCCGCTGCCGCTGCGGGTCGTGGCCGCCAAGATCGGCGGCTGGATCGCACGGCTCGGCGAGGTCTGGATCGAGGGCCAGGTCGCTCAGCTGACCCGACGTCCGGGTGTGCCGACCCAGTTCCTCACCCTGCGCGACACCGACGCCAACATCTCGATCACCGTCACCTGCTCACGGCAGACGCTGCCCGACACCGTCAGCGAGGGATCCCGGCTGATCCTGCGGGCACGCCCCGACTTCTACCTCGAACGCGGCACGATGTCGTTGCGGGCGAGCGAGATCCGCCCGGTCGGCCTGGGTGAACTGCTCGCCCGGCTCGAGCAGCTGCGGCGGATGCTCGCGGCGGAGGGGCTGTTCGCGGTCGAGCTCAAACGCCGGTTGCCGTTCTGGCCGCACACCGTCGGCCTGGTCACCGGTCGGGCCAGCGCCGCGGAGCGCGACGTCGTCGAGAACGTCCAGCGCCGGGCACCCGGCACCCGGTTCCGCATCGAGAACGTCGCGACGCAGGGAGTCGCCGCCGTCAGCGACGTCGTCGCCGCCCTCGCACGGCTCGACGCCGATCCCGACGTCGAGGTCATCGTGGTCGCCCGCGGCGGGGGCAGCGTCGAGGACCTGCTGCCGTTCAGCAACGAGGCGATGGTGCGGGCGGTCGCCGTCGCGCGCACGCCGGTCGTGAGCGCCATCGGGCACGAGACCGACCGGCCGCTGCTCGACCTGGTCGCCGACGTCGCGGCCTCGACCCCCACCGACGCCGCCCGCCGGGTCGTCCCCGACCTCGCCGCCGAGATCCGCGCCGTCGACGAGTTCACCACCCGGCTCGGCACCGCCATCCACCGCCGGTTCGCCCGCGAGGTCGAACTGGTCGAGGGACTGCCGGAACGGTTGCACCAGGCAACATCGCGGCGGATCGAGACCGCCGCGGCCGACGTCCTCTCGCTGCGCGACCGCTCCCGGCGCCGCGCCTTGTCGCTGGTCGAGGCCGCGGCATCCGACGTCGAACACACCGCCGCCCGGATCCGGGCGCTGTCGCCCCAGGCCACGCTCGAACGCGGGTACGCCGTGGTGCAGACGGCCGACGGTCACGCCGTGCTCGATCCGGACGACGCGGTCGGTGACCTCTCCGTCCGGGTCGCGACCGGCCGCTTCACCGCCCGCCGCACCCCGTGACCGACGCCGCCGTCACGAGGCCGGCCGGCGTCGTCACCGTCCGCGGTGCCCGCGAGCACAACCTGCGCGACATCGACGTCACCTTCCCGCGCGACAGTTTCGTCGTCGTGACCGGGGTTTCCGGTTCTGGCAAGTCGTCCTTCGCCTTCGGGACGGTGTTCGCCGAGGCCCAGCGCCGCTACCTGGAGTCGGTGGCCCCCTACGCCCGCCGGCTCATCGACCAGGTCGGGGCGCCCGACGTCGACGAGATCCTCGGCCTGCCACCGGCCGTGGCGCTGAACCAGCGGCGCGGCACGCCGTCGTCGCGCAGTTCGGTCGGCACCGTCACCACGCTGTCGAACAGCCTGCGGATGCTGTTCTCCCGCACCGGCAACTACCCGCGCGGGGCCGGGCGTCTGGACTCCGACGCGTTCTCCCCGAACACCGCGGTCGGCGCCTGCCCCCGGTGTCACGGCGTGGGAACGGTGTACGAGGCAACCGAAGCGTCGATGGTCCCCGACCCCGGGCGGTCGATCCGCGAGGGCGCGATCGCGAGCTGGCCCGGAGCCTGGCAGGGCAAGAACCTGCGCGACATCCTCGCCACGCTCGGATACGACGTCGACCGGCCGTGGCGCGACCTGGACCGGGCCGACCGCGAGTGGATCCTGTTCACCGAGGAGCACCCGGTCGTCACGGTCCACGCCGAACGCGAGGCGCACCGCATCCAGCGTCCCTACCAGGGGACCTACACCGCGGCCGCGCCGCTGGTGCTGCGCACCTTCGCCGAGAGCAGGAGCGCGAGCGCGAAACGCAAGGCGGAGTCGTTCCTGCACAGCGAGAACTGCCCGGTCTGCCACGGCCGCCGGCTCAACGCCGCCGCCCTGGCGGTCACGGTCGCCGGCCGCGACATCGCCGCCCTCTCCACCACCCCACTGCGCGCCCTCGGCGACCTGTTGCGCCCCCTCGCGGCCGATTCCGGCGACACCGCGCAGGCAGCCGCCCGGCGGCTGATCGCGGGCGATCTCGCCCATCGCGCCGACGACCTCGTCGGGCTCGGGCTCGGGCACCTCACCCTCGCCCGCACCACCCCGACCCTCTCGGCGGGCGAGCTGCAACGGTTGCGGCTCGCGACCCAACTGCGGTCGGGGTTGTTCGGCGTGGTCTACGTGCTCGACGAACCCTCGGCCGGCCTGCACCCCCGCGACGCCGAGGCGCTGACCGGGCTGCTCGACGCCCTACGCGCCGCGGGCAACTCGTTGCTCGTGGTCGAACACGACCTCGCCCTGATCCGCCGCGCCGACCACGTCGTCGAGATCGGGCCGGGCGCCGGGACCCTCGGCGGCGCGGTGTTGCACAGCGGAACGGTCGCCGGGTTGCTCGGTGTCGACGGCTCCCCCACCGCGGCCGCCCTGCTTGCGCCACCGCCGCGGCCGGCGCCGCGACCGCCGGCGACCGACCATCTCGTGCTCCGCGACGTCACCCGTCACAACCTCGATCATCTCGACGTCGAGATACCTCGGGCCCGGTTCACCGCGCTCACCGGCGTGTCCGGTTCCGGCAAGTCGAGCCTGCTCGCCGCGTTGGCCGAGCACACCGAGGCCGTGGGCGACCGCGTGGTGTTCGTCGACCAGGCTCCGATCGGGCGCACGCCACGGTCGAATCTCGCGACGTACACGGGGTTGTTCGACTCCGTCCGCGCCGCGTACGCCGCCACCGACCAGGCGCGGGAGCGCGGGTACGACGCCGGCCGGTTCTCCTTCAACGTCAGCGGCGGCCGCTGCGAGACCTGCCAGGGCGACGGTTTCGTCGCCATCGAGCTGCTGTTCCTGCCCGGCACGTACGCCCCGTGCCCCACCTGCCACGGCGCCCGCTACAACGACAACACCCTCGAGATCCGCTGGCAGGGCCGCACGATCGCCGACGTCCTCGCGCTGACGGTGTCCGACGCCGCGACCGCACTTCTCGACCTGCCGCCCGCCGCGCGAGCCCTCGCCGCGCTCAGCGACGTCGGGCTCGGGTACCTGCGCCTCGGCCAACCCGCGACCGAGCTGTCCGGCGGCGAGGCGCAACGCATCAAGCTCGCCACCGAGCTCCAGCGGCACCGCCGCGGCCACACCCTCTACCTGTTCGACGAACCGACCTCGGGCCTGCACCCCGCCGACGTCACCCTGCTGGTGCGGCAGTTGCAGGCGCTGGTCGACGCCGGCCACACCGTGGTGCTGGCCGAGCACGACCTCGCGGTCGTCGCCGTCGCGGACCACGTCGTCGACCTCGGCCCCGGTGCCGGCGACGAGGGCGGTGAGATCGTCGTCGCCGGAACCCCTGAGCAGATCGCAGGAGACGGGACCGGTGCCACCGCACCGTTCCTGCACGCCTACCTCGCCGGCAGCACCAGGTAACACCCGGGCCCGAAGAACTCGAGGTAGCTGGCCGCGCCCTGCGACGGCACGGCGAGATCGGGATCGGGTGGGCTCGACGGCGGGGCGGACGACGTGCCGGCCGTGATGCAGGTCCCGCTCGAACCGACGAAGGCGGGTGACACGCCGGGGACCGAGAACCCGTGTTCCTGCAACACGTACTTCCCCGCCTCGTCCGGCCGCGGGCCGCACGTGACGCCGGATCCGACCGACCACACCTGGTCGTGGTAGATCTCGTCGGACTGCAGCCGGGCACCGATGGTCGTCCCGGCCGGCGCCGTGCACCGCCACACGTCCTCGCCGGTCGGTACCGCGCCGGCGGGCAGGGTGGGCCGCGGCGGCGGCAGCACCCGTCGTGGCGAGACGGTGTCCGTGG
>CAXUNA010000229.1:0-3648 GCA_964252095.1 uncultured Jatrophihabitans sp.
GCCGGACACCGGCCTCGACGACGCCGCGCCCACGGCGGCCGACGAGGACGCGCCGCCGGCCGCCGACAGCTCGAACAAGGGCCTGCTGTCCTCGAGCCGGACGATGGCGATCGCCTCGCTCACGAGCCGCATCACCGGTCTGCTGCGCACGGTGGCGATCGGCGCCGCGCTCGGCAGCGCCGTCGGCAACGTCCTCGACCCGTACAACACCGCCAACGCCCTGCCCAACATGGTCTACGAGCTGCTGGTCGGCGGTGTGCTGTCGAGCGTGCTGATCCCGCTCATCGTCTACGCGCAGGAACACGACCGCGACAAGGGTCTCGCCTACACCCAGCGACTGTTGTCCATGGCAACGGCGGCGCTCGGCGTCGCCACCATGCTCGCGGTGCTCGCCGCGCCGTGGATCACCTACGTCGTGGTCGACGTCGCGGCCAAACGCGACCTCACCACGATCTTCGCGACCCTGCTGCTGCCGGAGATCTTCTTCTACGGACTCTCGGCGTTGTTCATGGCGGTCCTGAACTCCCGCGGGGTGTTCGGCCCACCCGCGTGGGCGCCGGTGCTCAACAACGTCGTCGTCATCGCGACGGTGATCGTCTTCCTCGTCATGCCCGGCGACACCCCCACGCTGCTCGGCATCACCGACGCGCAGATCCTCGTGCTCGGCATCGGCACCACGCTGGGCATCGTCGTGCAGGCGGTGGTGCTGGTGCCGTCGCTGCGTCGATCCGGGTTCGTGTGGAAGTGGCGGTTCAGGGCGAGCTCGCCCGAGGAGAACACCCGGCTGCGCGAGGTCCGGGCCCTCACGCTGTGGGTGCTCGGCTACGTCGCGGCGAGCCAGGTCGGCGTGGTGGTCATCCAGCGTGTCGGGAACTCACAGGGCGCGGTGGGCTACTCGACGTTCGCCTACGCCGACCTGCTGTTCCAGGTGCCCTACGGCGTCGTCGGCGTCTCGCTGCTGACCGCGCTGATGCCGCGGATGTCGAGGGCGGCGGCGACCGGTGACCTCCGGGCGGTCGTCGACGACCTCGGCCTCGGCGCCCGGTTGTCGGCCGTCGCGCTGGTGCCGATCACGTTCGGGCTGTTCGTGCTGGGCCCGTCGCTCACCACGTCGATCCTGCTGGGCAAGTTCGAGGCGGACGCCGCGACGCTGGTGGGGGTGGTGCTCGCGATGTCGGCGTTCGGGCTGCTGCCGTTCGCGATCGTCATGCTGCAGATGCGGGTGTTCTACGCGATGCGCGACGCCCGCACCCCGACGCTGATCAACATCGGCATGGTGGCCTCGAAGGTCGTGGTCATCGTCCTGGCCGTCCTGCTGTTCGACTCCCGGGCCCACACCATCGAGGCCCTCGGGGTCGGGACGTCGATCTCCTACGTGGTCGGGATGGTCATCGGCCACCTGCTGCTGCAGCGCAAGCTCGGCACCCTCGGCTTCCGTGCGGTGGGCGTCACCGTGCTGCGGGTCGCGATCGCCTCGGCCGCGGGGGCGGCGGTGGCGCTGCTGGTCGTGCTCGGGACGCACGCCGTGCTCGACGGCTCACGGGTCCAGGCCGTGACCGGCCTGGTGCTCGGCTCGGTGCTGGGCGGCGCCGTCATGGTGGCGATCGCCTGGGTGATGCGGATCCCCGAGATCCGGGACCTCGTGGCCGTCGTCCGGCCCGGCGCCGGGCGGAACAGCGAGCCCGGGACCGTCGTTGAGCAGGCAGACGCCCCGGAAGCGCCTGGTGCCACCGAGCACCCGGCAGACCCGGGACCACCGCGACCGGAGGACTGACCCACCATGACCGACACCCGCACCGCCCACCGCGACGTCATCGTCGTCGGGTCCGGGCCCGCCGGGTACACCGCGGCGCTCTACCTCGCCCGGGCCGACCTCCACCCGCTCGTGTTCGAGGGCAGCCAGTACGGCGGCGCGCTGATGAACACCACCGACGTCGAGAACTTCCCGGGTTTCCCCGCCGGGATCATGGGCCCCGAGCTGATGACCCAGATCCGCGAGCAGGCCGAGAAGTTCGGCGCCGAACTGGTCTCCGACGACGTCGTCGAGGTCGACCTCACCGGCTCGGTGAAGATCGTGCGCACCCACGACGCCGAGTACACGGCCGACGCCGTCGTGCTCGCCATGGGATCGGCGTACCGCAAGCTCGGTGTCGACGGCGAGGACCGGCTCTCCGGCCACGGGGTCTCGTGGTGCGCCACCTGTGACGGGTTCTTCTTCCGCGACCACGACATCGCCGTGGTCGGCGGCGGCGACTCCGCCGTCGAGGAGGCCACCTTCCTGTCCCGGTTCGCGAAGTCGGTGACGATCGTGCACCGTCGCGACGCCCTGCGCGCCAGCCGGATCATGGCCGAGCGCGCCGAGGCCGACCCGAAGATCACGTTCGCCTGGAACAGCGAGGTCGCGACGATCGAGGGCGAGGGCTCCCTCGCGGGCGTCACCCTGCGCTCGACGGTCGACGGGTCGACCAGTCCCCTGCCGGTCACCGGCCTGTTCGTCGCGGTCGGGCACGACCCCCGCAGCGAGCTGGTCAAGGGCCAGGTGCACCTCGACGAGAACGGCTACGTGCTCACCGAGGCCCACACCACCCGCACCAACATCCCCGGGGTGTTCGCCGCCGGCGACCTGGTCGACCACAACTACATGCAGGCCATCACGGCCGCCGGTTCCGGCTGCCAGGCCGCGCTCGACGCCGAGCGGTTCCTCGCCGCGCGGGCCGACCTGCTCGACTCCGCCACGGACGCCGCCGTGGTCTGAGTGCGGGCCGCGACACGCCGGTGACGGAATGGTCCCGGCGGTGTCGCTGTTCCACCGGACAGAACCAGCCAGCGCAGAGCTCCAGCCAGCCAGCTGCCCACCAGACAAGGACGGACCACAACCATGGGTGCCAACACCAAGACCGTGACCGACGCGAGCTTCTCCGACGACGTCCTGCTCGCCGACCAGCCGGTGCTCGTCGACTTCTGGGCCGAGTGGTGCGGCCCCTGCAAGATGGTCGCCCCCGTCCTGGAGGAGATCGCCGGCGAGTACGGCGACAAGATCACCATCGCCAAGGTGAACATCGACGAGAACCCGCAGATCGCCCGCCAGTACGGCATCATGTCGATCCCGACGATGTCGGTCTTCAAGGGCGGCGAGGTCGTGAAGTCGATCGTCGGTGCCAAGCCCAAGGCGGCGCTGCTGCGCGACCTGTCCGACTACATCGGCTGAGTCCGCGAGCCCCGGCCCCGTCACCCCTCCGGGGGTGGCGGGGCCTTTCGCTGTCCGACCGGGCGGGCGCAGGGGCTGGGCGGAGGCGCGCCGCGTGACGGCTGGCACAATCGATCCCCGGTCCGGCCACCGCCGGCGTCCCACCCGCTCACCGAAGGAGTGCCCCGACACCGTGCCCGTGCTGCACCCCGGTCAGAGCGGACCCGACGTCGCGGCCCTGCGCCGCGCGCTGGCCGAACTCGGCCTGCTGCGCAACACCGGTCCCGACACCGGCGAGTTCGACGCCGCCACCGAGAACGCCGTCCGCGCGTTCCAGCAGCGTCGTGGGCTGTCGGTCGACGGCCGGGTCGGCGCCGACACGGCGGCGGCGCTGCAGGCCGCCCGCTGGCAGCTGGGCGACCGGGTGCTCGCCCACAACGCCACCGCGCCGCTGGTCGGCG
>CAXUNA010000229.1:3658-6413 GCA_964252095.1 uncultured Jatrophihabitans sp.
CCACCTGACCACCTCGGGCTACCTCGTCGACACCCTGCAGGACCAGCTCATCGAGCTCGGGTACCGCGCGGGCCGGCCCGACGGCGTCTTCGGCACCAGCACCGCCGAGGCACTGCGCGCGTTCCAGCAGGAGTCCGGGCTGCGGGCCGACGCCCTCTGCGGACCGGTGACGCTCCGGGCGCTGCGACAGCTGGGCCGCCGGGTGGTGGGCGGCCGGCCGCAGCTGTTGCGCGACATCATGGCCGTCGCCCAGTCCGGCCCGAGCCTGCTCGGCAAGCGGATCGTCATCGACCCGGGACACGGCGGCGACGACACCGGCGAGCGGGCGGGCTGGGTCAGCGAGTCCGATCTCACCTGGGACCTCGCCACCCGCCTGGAGGGCCGGTTGACCGCCATCGGCGTGACCTCGTGGCTGACGCGGGGCCCGGGTGTCGGGCCGTCCGAGGCCGAGCGGGCCGCGTTCGCCAACGACGTCGCCGCCGACGTCGTGATCTCCCTGCACGTCGACCGCAACGACTCCCCCGCGCCGAACGGCCTCGCGACGTTCCACTGGGGTTCGAGCCGACCGGGCGTGTCCGGTCACGCCGGCGCCGGAGAGACGTCGAGCTCGATCGGCGAGCGGCTGGCCGAACTGGTCCAGCGTGAGGTCGTCGCCCGTACCGGGCTGCTCGACGGCCGCACCCACGCCAAGACCTGGGAGCTGCTCCGGCTCACCCGGATGCCCGCCGTCCGGGTGGAGGTCGGGTACCTGTCGAACACCGACGACCGGGAGCGGCTGATGCAGGCCGCGTTCCGCGACCACGTCGCCGAGGGGATCCTCGTCGCCGTGCAGCGGCTGTACCTGCCGCAGGACGCCGACCCCGAGACCGGCGTGATGCGGATGCCCGCCGCGTCCTGACGCCGCCCGCCCGGTGCCAACCGTCAACCTCCAGCTGACTGTCCACACCTCTGTCCACAGGCTGTTGACGGATGTGGATCTCACCCACGGGGAAGGTGTCCGCCGGACGGTTCAGCCGGTGAACGTTTCGCCCGGATCGCCGGTGCTGTAAGCGCTTGTCCACACCGGTTGTCCACAACTGTGTACACAACCCGGGACAGCGGCGTCACGCGGCGCGGTACTGCTCGCAGAACTCGGCGAGCCGGCCGATCGCCTCGGTCAGCACCGCGGGTTCGGGCAGCGTGACGATCCGCAGGTGGTCGTGGTGCGGCCAGTTGAACCCGGTGCCCTGGATGACCAGCACCTGCTGCTGGCGCAGGAAGTCCATGACGAAGGCCTCGTCGTCCTCGATCCGGTAGATCTCCGGGTCGAACCGCGGGAAGACGTACATCGCACCCTTCGGCTCCACGACGCTCACCCCGGGGATCTCGCGCAGGGCCGTGACGGCGGCGTCCCGCTGCTCCAGCAACCGACCGCCGGGCAGGACCAGGTCGCGGATGCTCTGCCGGCCCCCGAGTGCGGTCTGCACCGCGAACTGGCCGGGCACGTTGGCGCACAGCCGCAGGTTCGCGAGGATCTCCAGACCCTCCAGGTAGTTCGCGGCGTGCTGCTTGGGGCCGGTCACCATCAGCCACGCCGATCGGAAGCCGGCGAGGCGGTAGGCCTTCGACAGGCCGTTCAGGGTGATGGTGAAGACGTCGGGCGCGATCGCCGCGAACGGCGTGTGGGTGGCGTCGTCGTAGAGGATCTTGTCGTAGATCTCGTCGGCGAGGACGACCAGGCCGTGCTGGCGCGCCAGCTCTGCGACCTTCTCGAGGATCGCGTCGGGGTAGACGGCACCGGTCGGGTTGTTGGGGTTGATGAGCACGATCGCCTTGGTGCGGTCGGTGATCTTCGCGGCGAGGTCGTCGAGGTCGGGCAGCCAGCCCTCGGACTCGTCGCAGAGGTAGTGCACCGGGTCGCCGCCCGCGAGCGAGGTCGACGCCGTCCACAGCGGGTAGTCCGGCGCCGGGATGAGCACCTGGTCCCCGACGTCGAGCATCCCTTGCAGTGCCATCGAGATGAGCTCGCTGACCCCGTTGCCGAGCCAGATGTCGTCGACGTCGGCGTCGATGCCGAACTGCTGGTAGTGCTGCACGATCGCGGTGCGGGCCGACATGATGCCGTGGCTGTCGCTGTAGCCCTGAGCCTGGCCGAGGTGCCGGACCACGTCGACGAGGATCTCCTCGGGCGCCTCGAACCCGAAGTGGGCCGGGTTGCCGATGTTGAGCTTGAGCACCCGCCGTCCCTCGTCCTCGAGCCTGCGAGCCTCGGCCAGCACCGGTCCCCGGATGTCGTAGGTGACGGTCGCGAGCTTGCGAGACTGGAGGAGTTCCACACCACGAGGTTGGCACACCCGGCCAACCCGAATCGCGACGCCCGGGAAGCCGGGAGCCGCCCCCAGCCACGGAGGCACCCGGCGTGGAGTTGACCGAGGCGGTGCGACAGCGCCGGATGGTGCGCCGCTACGACCCCGAGCGTCGTGTTCCACGTGAAACAGTGACGGCGCTGCTCGACCTGGCGGTGCAGGCGCCGTCCGCGGGCTTCAGTCAGGGCTGGGGATTCCTCGTCCTCGACGCGAGGGTCGACCTCGACCTGTACTGGAGCCTCACCGCCCCCGACGACGCCGGCCCCGACGCCTGGCTCGCCGGCATGCGGACCGCGCCGGTCCTGCTGCTCGCGCTGTCCGACCCGGCGGCGTACGCCCGCCGGTACGCCCGTACCGACAAGCGGGGCAGCACCCTGGCGACCGGCGGGGCGGGCGGGGCGGAGCAGGCC
>CAXUNA010000230.1:0-6411 GCA_964252095.1 uncultured Jatrophihabitans sp.
GTGTACGCCGACCCGGCGTACACCTCGAGCGCCCGCGCCACCTGCCGCTGCGCCATCTGGACCAGGCCGATGTCGGTCTCGGCCTCGAGGCTGGTCGCGACGAGCTCGACGTAGTCGCGGGTGGCGAGGTCGCCGTCACGGGTCATGTTCCACATCGCGGTCCAGATCAGCGCGCGCGGCAGCGTCTCGCCGATCCGCGCGAGGCCGCCGGAACGCAGCACCCGCACGCTGTCCTCGTCGAAGCGCAGCTTGCAGTAGGCGAGGTCGTCGTCGTTGACCAGCACGACCGCCGCCCGCGGCCGACCGACCAGCTCGGGCACCTCGGTGCGCTCGCCGCTGATGTCGAGTTCGACGCGGTGGGTGCGGGTGAGGCCGCCGTCGACCTCGTCGTAGACGCCGATCGCGAGCCGGTGCGAGCGCAGCGTGTTCGAGGTCGCGACCTCCTGCGGCGCCTCCTGCCGGATCGCGAACGCGCTGTAGTTCCCGTCGTCGCCGACGGTGAACTCGGCCGCCAGCGTGTTGACGCCGGTGGTCTCCAGCCACTCCTTCGACCAGCTGGACAGGTCGCGGCCCGACGACACCTCGACGGCCCCGAGCAGATCGGCGAGCGTGGTGTTGCGGTAGGCGTGGTCGGCGAAGTACTGACGCAGCCCGGCGAGGAAGTTCTCGACACCGACGTAGGCCGCGAGCTGCTTGAGCACGCTCGCGCCCTTGGCGTAGGTGATGCCGTCGAAGTTCACCTCGGCGGTCGCGACGTCCGGGGCGTCGGTGGCGATCGGGTGGGTCGAGGGCAGCTGGTCCTGCCGGTAGGCCCACGTCTTCTCGGCGTTGGCGAAGGTGGTCCAGGCGTCGGTGAACCGGGTGGCCTCGACGGACACGAGCGTCGAGGCCCACGTCGCGAACGACTCGTTGAGCCAGAGGTCGTCCCACCAGCGCATGGTCACGAGGTCGCCGAACCACATGTGCGCCATCTCGTGCAGGATCGTCTCCGCGCGACGCTCGTAACGCGCCTGCGTGACCTTGCTGCGGAAGATGTAGGCGCCCTCGTTGAACGTGACGCAGGCGGCGTTCTCCATCGCACCGGCGTTGTACTCGGGCACGAACAGCTGGTCGTACTTGCCGAACGGGTACCGGACGCCGAAGTGGGCGTGGTAGAAGTCGAAACCCTGCTTGGTGAGCAGGAACAGGTCGTCGATGTCGACGTACTCGGCCACGCTCTTGCGGGCGAAGACGCCCAGCGGGATGCCGTCGTGCTCGTCGCGCCACACCGCGTACGGGCCGGCGACGAAAGCCGTGATGTACGTCGACATCCGGACCGTCGTGGCGAACTCGACGGTCTTGGCGCCGGAGTCGGTCGGCGACGACGACTGCTCGGCCCCGTTGCTCACCGCCTCCCAGTGGCCCGGCACGGTGGCCCGGAGGGTGAGGGTGGCCTTGAGGTCGGGCTGGTCGAAGCAGGTGTAGACGCGCTTGGCGTCGGCCGTCTCGAACTGCGAGTAGAGGTACACCTCGCCGTCGGCCGGGTCCTGGAACCGGTGCAGGCCCTCCCCGGTGTTGGTGTAGAGCAGGTCGGCGTCGACGACCAGCACGTTCTCGGCGGCGAGGTCGGTCAGCACCAGACCGTCGGCCGGCTCGTAGGCCGAGGTGTCGACCGCGACGCCGTTGAGCGTCGCCTCGTGGATGGTGTCGGCGATGAGGTCGACGAAGGTCGAGGCGCCCGGCCGGGAGGCGGCGAACCGGATCTCGGTGCGGCTCCGGAAGGTGCGCGCCGACGGTGAGCCGTCGGGTGTCGTGACGTCGAGGGTAACGTCATAGGACTCGACGTCGAGCAGGTCGGCGCGGACGCGAGCGTCGTCGCGGGTGAGGTTCGGGACGTCCATCCCTCCGAGTCTGCCAGGGGTGGTCCACCTCCCGCCGTGGAACCGGTCCCGGCATGGGGCACGATTCAGCGACATGGCCACTCTGTCTGCCGGCGACCGCGCCCCCGAGTTCTCGCTCCCCGACCAGGACGGCAACGTCGTCTCACTGTCGGAACTGCTCACCACCGGCCCGGTGGTGCTGTTCTTCTACCCGATCGCCTCCTCCGGCGGCTGCACCCAGGAGGCCTGCCACTTCCGCGATCTCGCGGGCGAGTTCGCGGCCTTCGGCGCCCACCGGATCGGCATCTCGACCGACGCGGTCGAGAAGCAGAAGAAGTTCGACACCGGCAACGCGCTGGGCTACCCGCTGGTCTCCGACGAGTCCGGTGAGGTCGCGACGGCCTTCGGCGTGAAGCGCGGACTGCTCGGCAAGCTCGCGCCGGTGAAGCGCAAGACCTTCGTCATCGGCACCGACGGCGTCATCAAGGCCGTCATCGGCAGCGAGACCAAGATGGCGGCCCACGGGGACGACTCGCTCAAGGCCCTCGCCGCGCTCTGACGCGGGTCCGGAACCGGGCCTATCGTTGAGCACGTGACGACTTCTGAGACCAGCTCCACC
The DNA here is from genome assembly GCA_964252095.1 of uncultured Jatrophihabitans sp. Classification (GTDB taxonomy): domain Bacteria; phylum Actinomycetota; class Actinomycetes; order Mycobacteriales; family Jatrophihabitantaceae; genus CAXUNA01. The sequence continues at coordinate 2,479 of CAXUNA010000230.1, forward strand.
ACCGAAAAGTCCGCCGTCGGCTTCTGGTTCGACCCGCTGTGCCCGTTCGCGTGGGCGACCTCGCGTTGGATGCTCGAGGTCGAGAAGGTGCGGCCCGTGCACACCACGTTCCGGGTCATGTCGCTCTCGGAGCTGAACTCCGGTCGCGAGGAACTCTCCGACGAGTACAAGGCGATGCTCGAGCGCGGCTGGGGCCCGGTGCGGGTCTGCATCGCAGCCGAGCAGGCGAACGGGCAGGAGTCGCTGCGCGATCTCTACACCGCGCTCGGCACCAAGCGGCACGTCGAGGGCAAGGAGTTCAGCAAGGAGCTGTGCGCCGAGGCGCTGTCCGAGGCCGGTCTCGACCCCGCCCTCGCCGAGGCCTACGACTCCACCGAGTACGACGACGCGTTGCGCAAGAGCCACCACGAGGGCATGGACCCGGTCGGCATGGACGTCGGCACGCCGGTCATCCACGTCGAGGGTGCCGCGTACTTCGGCCCGGTCATCACCCGTGTGCCCGAGGGCGAGGAGGCGGGCCTGATGTGGGACGGCGCGAAGGCGCTCGCCGCGATGCCGTACTTCTTCGAGCTCAAGCGCACCCGCACCGAGTCGCCCCGCGCGGTCGTCGGCATCGGGGACTGACGCCCGGTCACCGCCGGTAGCGGTCGCGCAGCCGCGGGTCCGACTCCCACCACGGTGCCGTGGTGTCACCCACCGGCGCCGCGGTGGGGTCGGGCTGCTCGCGGGACGCGCGGTGCGCGATCGCCTCGGCGTCGAGCACGGTGTCGACGCTGCGGGCGTCACGCGCGTCGGCCTTGATCCACTGGCGGAACAACAGCAGCACGAACGGCAGGTCGAGCAGCTCCGCGACCACCCAGACGATCCCGCCGGCGCGTTGCTGGTCCTTGATGGCGGGCAGCGCGAACTCGAAGGCCGGTCGCAGGTCGAAGAACGCCGTCGTGAGATGGGTCTGGAACCGCAGCGCGAAGCCGGGGACGGCGTCGGCCAGCAGCTCTAACACCCCTCCGAGGAGCGCGAGCCCGACCGCGAGGGTGGGGGCGCGCGGCGCGGCGGTCACCAGCGGCAGCACCAGGGCGCAGCCGACGACGAGCACCCCGAGCTGCTCGAGCCACTCGACCGGCGGGTTCGCCACCGCCCACCCGGCGAGCGGGCCGAAGACCAGCACGCACGTCACGAGCGGGACGAGCAGCGGGCCGACGACCGCGCTGGTGAAGACCCGCCCGACCGGCGTGTCGGTGAGCCGGCCGAGGCGCGCGCCCCGGCGACGGGCGAGCTCGAGCGGTTGGCCGGCCATCAGCAGGATCGGCACGATCAGCAGCAGCATGAGCGCCTGCACGGTCCAGACCCAGAACAGCACGTGCCCGTAGAGCTCGGGGAACCCGCAACTGGTCCACACGAACAGCGCGATCCCGACGCCGAACGAGAACGTGCGGCGAGCCTGCCAGTGCGGGACGCGCCGTGCGGCCCGGCCGTAGAGGACGAGCGCCACGACGGCGACGACGATCGCGACCGGCTGCCAGGTCCACGCCGTCAGCAGGGCGCCGTAGCTCGGCGGTGACGTCGGGACCGGAGGATGCACGCCCGCCATCGTGCTCCGACGCCGTGGGCGGCATGATCGGCGCCATGCGCGTCTACCTCGGCAGCGACCACGCGGGCTTCGAGCTCAAGGCCCATCTCCTCGAGCAGCTGAAGGGCAACGGCCACGACGTCGTCGACGTCGGGGCCGCGACCTACGACGACCAGGACGACTACCCGGCGCCCTGCATCGAGACCGGCCGTCGCGTCGTGGCCGACCCCGGTTCGCTCGGGATCGTCATCGGCGGCTCGGGCAACGGCGAGCAGATCGCCGCCAACAAGGTGACCGGTGTCCGCGCCGCGCTCGCCTGGAACGACGACACCGCCCGCCTGGCCCGCGAGCACAACGACGCCAACGTCGTCTCGATCGGCGCGCGCAACCACTCGACCGAGGTCGCGACGTCGCTGGTCGAGCTGTTCCTCGCCACGCCGTTCTCCGGCGTCGAGCGCCACCAGCGCCGCATCGACGAACTCCACTCCTGGGAGGCCACCGGCGAGCTGCCGGGCGGCGCCACGCTGACCGGGCAGTGACGCCCTACCGGTGCAGCGTCCGGGCGTCGGGCCGGGCGACGCCGCCGGTCCCGGCGCTCGGGAGCGCGTACCGGACGATGCGGCTCGTGATCGTGACGGTGTAGACGCTGCCGTCGCTGATGGCCGGGCTGTAGTAGTAGCTGGTCTCCGGTGACGACCAGAGCTCACCGCCGTAGGCCGCGGCCAGGGCGTGCAACCCGCTCTCCGTCATCACGTACAGCACGCCGTCGGCCAGGGCAGGCGGGGCGGCGATGTACGGGCCGCCGGCGAGGGTCGTCGACCACTGCAGCCCACCGGTGGCGGGGGCGTAGGCGTACACGTTGCCCGAGGTGGTCCCGACGTACAGCGAGCCGTGGCCGAAGGCGGCTGCGGCGGGGTCGCCGCTGGTGACCGCGGTCCAGGTGAGCGCGCCGTCCTCGACCGCGAAGGCGGAGACGCCCGGGCCGGCGTGGCCGGACACGTACACCAGCCCGTTGCCGATGGTGATGCCGCTGGGGAAGCCGCCGACGCTCTTGGTCCAGCGCTCCGCGCCGGTGGCGGCGTCGAAGGCGTCGACCGTCCCGTCGTAGAGCGCGACGACGACGACCCCTGCGGAGACCGCGACGCGCTCGGTCAGTCCGCTCCCGAGCGCCGCGGTCCACTGCTGTGCGCCGGTTGCCGCGTCGTACGCCGTGATGTCGCTGTCGTCGAGCACGTACACACTCGAGCCGGACAGCACGGGCGCGGCGAAGGAGTCGTCGTGCAGCGCGGCGGTCCACTTGACGGCACCGGTCGCCGCGGACAGCGCGTAGAGCGAGTTCTCCGTGGACGCGTAGACGAGGGACGCTCCGACGGCGACCGGGGTGGGGTCCTCGGGGAACACGTGCGTCCACCTCGGTGCACCGGTGACCGCGTCGAACGCCCGCACGGAGCTGTCGGAGCGGAAGCTCGCGTACGCGAGTCCGTTCGCCACCTCGATCCCGTCGGTGACGATCGACTGGCCGGGGCCGGTGCGCCAGACCTCGTCCAGCCCGCCCACGGCGTTCGGGGACAGCACGTTCTCGTACGCGTTGTCGTTCCGCTGGCCGCCGTCGAACCCGGTCTGCGACCACGCGGTGGTGACGGTGAACGCGGCCTGCGCCGAGAACCCGGACCTGCGCCCGACCGCGCTGACCCAGTGCACGCCGGGCGTGGCGCCGGCGGGGAGGGTCACGGTCGCGGTCGCCGCGCCGACGTGGTCGGCGGACGCCAGCGCGACGGCGGTCGTGTCGAGGTAGACGTCCACCGCCTCGAACGGCGTGAACCCGGAGACGCCCACCTTGCTGGTGCTCGTCGGCGACCCGGCGGCGGGCGACAGGCGGACACCGGGCGTGACCGTGTAGGTGCCCGCGCTGCTCGCCTTGACCCCGGCGACGGTCACGGAGACCTTCCCGGTCACGGCGCCGGTGGGCACCTGGGTGAGGATCGAGGTCGCCGAGCTCACCTTCACGACCGTCGCGGCGACCCCGCCGAACGTCACCTTGGCGGGTGCGACGAACCCGGTCCCGGTGACCGTGACCGAGGTGCCGGTCGGCCCCGAGGTCGGGGTGAAGGACGTGACGGTCGGGGCCGCCGCGTAGGCGGGCGTCGCGGCGACCGCGCCCAGGACGACGAGCGCGGAGGCGGTCAGCAGGCCGACGAGCGCGCGGGGAACCACGGGGCGGGATCGCAGCATCCGCCGAGCGTGCGGGGCGCCGGAGGCACGGACAAGGCCCGAACGGGCACGCCGTGTTCGGGTTCGGCCAACGACCCGGGCTCAGCCCGGCGGGGGAGTCCAGTGCCGCCGGACGATCGTCAGGTCCCTCT
>CAXUNA010000231.1:0-6402 GCA_964252095.1 uncultured Jatrophihabitans sp.
GCCCTCGGCCGGCGGGTGCCCCGGTGATCGTCGCGGTGGCCGCGGCGACGGCCGTGGGCGCCGTCCTGCGCTTCCTGGTCGACACCGCGATCACCCGGCGTCGGCGTGGCGCGTTCCCGTGGGGGACGTTCGTCATCAACGTGCTCGGCGCGTTCGTGCTCGGCCTGGTCACGGCGCTGGCCGCGCACGGCCACCTCGGCCGGACCCCGTTGGACCTGCTCGGACCGGGGTTGTGTGCGGGCTTCACGACCTTCTCGACCTGGATGTGGGAGACGGTCGGCGCCTGGCGGGCCACCCACCGGGGGGTCGCCGTCGTGGACATCGCCGCGACCGTGGTGGTCGGGTGTGCGGCCGCGGCGGCCGGGCTCGCGCTCGGCTGAGCGTTGACAGTCGTCAAAAATGAACCTACGTTAGAAACTGGAGTTCGACGAAGCCCCTGCTGCGCCCCGGCAGCCGGTCAGCCCCAGGGAGTCACCTCGCCATGTCCGGCCTGATCCACGACAGCGACGACCACAAGGCCCTGCGGGAGACGGTCGCCAAGATCGCCTCGAGCTACGGGCAGCGGTACTTCCTGGAACGGTCCCGCGCGAACGAGGACATCACCGAGCTGTGGCGCGACCTCGGCGACGCCGGCCTGCTGGGCGTGCACCTGCCCGAGCAGTACGGCGGCGGCGGCGCCGGCATGCGTGAGGCGGTCGTGGTGGTCGAGGAACTCGCCGCGCACGGGATGCCGATGCTGGTCTGGGTGATCTCGCCCGCGATGGTCGGCAGTGTGCTGGCGGCGCACGGTTCGGACGAGGTCAGAGGGCGGTGGCTGCCCGGGATCATCGACGGCACCAGCAAGGTCGCCTTCGGGATCACCGAGCCCGACGCCGGCTCCAACAGCCACGAGGTCAAGACCACCGCCACCCGTGACGGCGACGGCTGGCGCATCTCGGGTCAGAAGTACTACATCTCCGCGATCGACCAGTGCGACGCGATCCTGCTGGTCACCCGCGACGAGGAGCTCTCCACGCCGGAGAAGAAGGCGCTCTCGCTGTTCGTCGTCCCCACCGACGCGCCGGGCCTGAGCTTCCGTAAGATCGACACGTCCGTGGTGTCGCCGGACAAGCAGTTCACGGTGTTCTTCGACGACGTCCTGGTCGGACCGGAGGCGCTGGTCGGCGAGCCCGGCAAGGGGCTGCGGCAGGTGTTCGCCGCGCTGAACCCCGAACGCATCCTGGTCGGGGCGATCACCGCCGGCGTCGGGCGTTTCGCCATCGAGAAGGCGGCCGAGTACGCCAGGACCCGCGAGGTGTGGTCGGTCCCGATCGGGCAGCACCAGGGCGTCGCCCACCCGCTCGCCGAGGCGCACATGAACGTCGAGGTCAGCCGGCTCGCGACCCAGCACGCCGCCACCCTGTTCGACGAGGGACACCCCGGTGCGGGCGAGGCGGCCAACATGGCCAAGTTCGTCGGCGCGGAAGCCGCGCTGAAGGCGCTCGACCAGGCCATCCAGACCCACGGTGGCAACGGTCTCGCCAACGAGTACGGCCTGTCCGACCTGTGGTTCGTCACCCGGTTGATGCGCACGGCACCGGTCAGCCGGGAGATGGTCCTCAACTACGTCGCCCAGACCTCGCTCGGGCTGCCCCGCTCCTACTGATCGGACGCCACGTGAGTTCTCCTGAGGTCCACACCTTCGACGCCGTCGTGATCGGCGCCGGCGCGGGCGGCTTGTTCACCGCCGCGCGGCTCGCGCACGCGGGGTACCGCACGCTCGTCGTCGAGCGGCTCGACAAGGTCGGCGGCCGCGCCTCGACCACCGAGGTCGACGGCTTCAAGGTCAACGACGGCGCGATCGTCATCGAGGTCGGCGGCGTCACCGAGCAGACCTGCCGCGAGGTCGGTGCGGACTTCGACATCCGCGAGCCGAGTCCACCGCTGCTGTACCGCATCAAGGGCAAGGACGTCGACGTCACCGGCGGCGGTTGGGGGTTCCTGCTGCAGAAACTGTCACGGCAGGGCGCCAAGGTCGTCCAGGGCATCGGCGCGGCCCGCAAGGACGAAGGCCTGCCCGAGGGCGAGATCAGCACCGCCGCGTGGCTGCGGAAGTTCACGGGGAACGAGAGCGTGCACGGGATCTTCCGCAACATGTGTGCCTCGATCTTCGCGGTGTCGTCCGAGGACCTCCCCGCCCGCGTGTTCCTGACCTACTTCACCCGCAAGAGTGCTTTCAAACGCTTCGGATTCCACCCGGAGGGCACGATCGGACTCTGGCGCGCGCTGGCGACCGTCGTCGAACGCCACGGTGGTGAGGTGTGGCTGGGAAGCCGGGTCACCCGCATCGTGGTCGACGGCGACCGGGTGACCGGGATCGAGGTCGACCGGCAGGGTGAGCAGCTGACGATCCGCACGGAGGTCGTGGTCAGCGACGTCGGCCCGGCTGCGACGGTGCGGCTGCTGGGCGAGGACGTCGTGCCCGACGGGTACCAGCAGATCGTGAAGGCGGCCGACCGGCCGACCGCGATGATCACCGTGAACTTCGCCAGCCGGGAGAGGCTCATCGCCGCACCCGGCATGTTGAGCTTCGCGAAGACCCGGCGGTTGGCCTACTGCGCGAACTTCACCGACCGCTGCCCCGAGATGGCACCGGAGGGCTGGAACCTGTACGTGGGCACCTCGGTCCCGGAACCGTCGGTGGGCGAGTTCGACGAGGCGGCCGAGACGGCGTTGCTGTTCGACGACCTGCGCGACAACGTCCCGGGCTTCGACGAGCACGCGCGGGTGTTGTCGGTCGTCGTGACGAAGGACGACTGGCCGCCGCAACGCGCGGTGGCGGGCGCCGACATCTCGCACGACACCCCGTTCGGCGGGTTGTGGAACGTCGGCGACGGCGTGAAGGAGTACGCGAACGGCGGGACGACGGCGTGTGCCGAGACCGCGCAACTCGTCGTCGACAAGATCCGGGCGGCACACCCGGTCTCCCGGGTGGGGGCGACGGCATGACCACGACCGACCCGGGCGTCTCCGAGGTCCGCGCCACCGGGTCCTCGTGGGAGCAGCTGATCCGCCCGGACCGGGTGCACGGCTCGCTGTACACCGATCCCGCGATCTTCGCGGAGGAACTGCGCTCGGTCTGGCAGACCACGTGGGTGTTCGTGGGGCACGAGTCCGAGGTCCCCGAACCGAACGACTACGCGCGCAAGAAGCTCGGGTTGCAGGACGTGATCATGACCCGCGACCGCGAGGGGCAGATCCACCTGCTGCTGAACCGGTGTGCGCACCGCGGCAACCAGGTGTGCGACGACGACCGGGGCAACTCGGGTTCCTTCCGCTGCCCGTACCACGGCTGGACGTACCGGAACACCGGTGAACTGCTGGGGTTCCCGTTCAACCAGGGTTACGGCGGCAAGGGCACGATCGAGAAGGAACTCGGCCTCGGGCGGGTGCCGCGGGTCGACAGCTACGGCGGTTTCGTGTTCGGCAGCTTCGCGGCGGAGGGCCCCTCGCTGCGCGAGCACCTCGGCGCGGCGGCGGGCGAGATCGACCGGTTGACCCGGCTCTCACCCGAGGGCGGCATCACGCTCGACGCCGGCTGGCTCAAGCACCGCACCCGGGCCAACTGGAAGCTGCTGGCCGAGAACGAGACCGACGGCTACCACCCGCAGTTCGTGCACGGCTCGATCTTCGGCGTGACCGACAGCCCGATCGGCGCGCTCTACAGCGACAAGTCCACCGCGGTGACCCGGGACCTCGGCGACGGCCACAGCGAGAACGACCTGCGCCCGGAGTTCCGCAAGGCGGGCGAGCCGATGCGGTGGTTCGGGACGACCGCGGCGCGGGTGCCGGACTACGTGGCCCGGATGCGCGCGCTGCACGGTGAAGCCGCCGAGCAGATCATGGTGGAGGGCGCGCCCCACGTCATGATCTTCCCGAACCTGTTCATCGCCGAGATCCAGGTGTTCAACATCCAGCCGGTGGCCGTCGACGAGTGCGTGCAGTACTCGACGGCGGTGCAGCTGAACGGCGCGCCGGAGCTGAACACCCGGATGATCTCGCAGTCGATCGGCTCGGTCGGGCCGGCCGGGATGCTGCTCGCCGACGACACCGAGATGTACGAGCGCAACCAGCGGGGCATGCAGGCGCTGACACCGGAGTGGCTCGACGTGCGGCGCGGCCTGGGCCGTGAGCGCGTCGACGAGAACGGCTTCACGGTCGGGTGGGCCACCGACGAGACCGGCATGCGCGGGTTCTGGCGGCACTACAGGTCGTTGATGGAGGCGTCGTGACCACGACGTCCGCGGCGGCCGATGTGCTGCACCCGGTCCCGGAGGGGTGGGACGTCCGCGAGGTGGAGGCCTTCCTCTACCGCGAGGCCCGGTTCGCCGACGAGAACGACTACGACGCCTGGGAATCGCTGTGGACCGACGACGCCCTCTACTGGGTCCCGGCCGACGGCGCGGACACCGACCCCGTCACGCACGTCTCGATCATCTACGACAACCGCCACCGCATCTCGACGCGGATGAAGCAGGTCCGGACGGGCAAGCGGTACGCCCAGTCCCCGCCGTCGAACCTGCGGCGGCTGATCTCGAACGTCGAGCTGCTCGGCGGGCGCGGCAACCGCGACGGCGGCACGGATCTCGAGGTGGGAGCGAACTTCCTCGCACTCGAGGCGCGCCCACGCGGCAACCAGCTCTGGGGTGGCCGGACCACCTACCGCTTGCGCCGCATCGACGGCGAGATCCGGCTGGCGTTCAAGAAGGTGGTCCTCGTCGACAACGACAAGGCCATCCCCACCCTCGGCTTCCTGATCTGAGCCGGGCGATGACCGACACCCCGGAGCCGGGGATCAAACTGCACGACGCCGCGCGCTCCGCGGTGCCGGGCGTCGGGCACGTCGTCGAGAACGAGTTCGCGTCGATCGCCGTCACGCTCGACGGCGTCGGCAACTCCGTGCGGCTACGGGTCGAGGACCTGCGCACCCACAAGGTGCGCTACCTCGACGCCCTCGAGCTGGAATCGCTGGTGTGGTTGCCGGACGGTCATCTGGTGCAACTGCTCGACCCGTCGTCGGACCGTTGGCGGGACTAGCCCGCCCCGGCGCACGGTGCCGTCAGCGGGCCTGCGGCACGAACAGCCCGTGGCGCACGAGGTTCTGGGCGTTGTCGACCACGAGGTCGATCGAGGTGCGGCGCGGGTTCCACCACTCCGCGGTCCAGTTCAGCGCGCCCACCACCAGCATCCGGGCCACGTGCGGGTCCAGCTCGGGCCGGAGCACGCCTGCGATCTCGGCCGCGGCCATGAGGTCGCGCCACAGCCGCCCGTAGCGGTTCTCCTCCTTCTCGGCCCGGACCCGCAGCTCGGGCGGGATCTGTCCGGCGTTGCGGATCGCGGCGGTCGTGTAGTCGGAGATCTCGAGCTCGTGACGCAGGTGCGCCTCGACCGCGGCGAGGATCCGCTCGACGGGCGTGGCGTCGGCCGGCAACGCGGCCAGCACGGACCCGAGGTGCTCGCGCATGTCGGCGAGGCCGACCCACATGACCTCCTCGATGAGGTCCTCGCGGGACGCGAAGTGGTAGTAGATCGCGGGGGTCTGCAGTTCCGCCGCCTCGGCGACGTCGGACAGGCGCAGGCCGGCGTAGCCCCGTTCGCTCAGCGCCTTCGCGGCGGCGTCGAGGATGCGGGCCCGGGTGCGGGAAGCCTTGGTGGTCGCGCGGGTCCTGCCGTCCGCCGCCATCGTCTGCTCACGCGGGGACACGCGAGGAGTCTATGTCGACCGACGACGGCCGGCCGGTCATCCGCCGAGCCCCATGCCGCCGGAGACACCGAGCGTTTCGGCCGTGACGAACGAGGCCTCCGGCGCGGCGAGGAACGCGACGGCGGCGGCGATCTCGGCCGGGGTACCGAGCCGGCCCAGCTGCGTGCCGGCGCGCATCGCGGCGATCATCCGGTCGCCGACCTCGCCGAGCGCCCGCACCTGGTCGAGCAGGGGGGTGTCGACCGGGCCGGCGGCGACCGCGTTCGCCGTGATCGCGAAGCGGGCGTTCTCGCGGGCGATCGACTTGGTGAACGCGATGACACCGGCTTTCGCGGCCGCGTAGACGGCGTTGCCCTTCGACCCGATGCGGCCGGCCTCGGAGGTGACCGCGACCAGCCGGCCGTAGCGGGCCTCCTGCATCCGCGGCAGGACCGCGTGGGTGCACGCGAACACGCCCTCGAGGTTCACGGCGAGCAGGTCGCGCCACAGCGTGGGGGTGACGTCGGTGAACCACGCGAAGTGGTCGTAGCCCGCGTTGTTGACCAGCACCGACACCGGCCGGCCGCCGAACGCGTCCGGACCGAGCGCGCGCTCGACCCCCTCGGCGTCGGTGACGTCCAGGTGCAACGGTTCGCCACCGATCCGCTCCGCCACCTCGG
>CAXUNA010000232.1:0-6393 GCA_964252095.1 uncultured Jatrophihabitans sp.
GGGCCCGGCGGACCACCCCGGCGCCCCCTGCCGCGCCCAGCGCCGAACCCGGAACCCAGCGCGCGCGTCGCCGGCAGACCCGTCGGCGACGTCACGTCGGCGCGGTCGCCGTCCACGTCCTGCTCGGCCTGCTGGGCCTCGGGCTCGCCTGGGTCGTCGTCACCGGCATCATCGCGGCCCTGCAGCTCTCCGACGCGCGGTCGGACCTCACCCACCTCCGCCCCCAGCTCACCTCCGGCGGCACCGGCGTCAACGAGGCCGCCGACGACTTCGCGAGCCACGCCCACCACGCCGCGGTCCTCACCCGCGGGCCGGCCTGGGCCGTGGCGTCGGCGATCCCCTACGTCGGGGACCCGTTCGAGTCGGTCCGCGGCATCACCCAGCAGACCTCGACGCTCGCCGACGCCGCCGTCCCCGGGCTGATCGCCGCGGCCGCCGACGTGAACCCCCGCACCGTGGTGCAGGCCGGAGCGGTCGACCTCACCGCGCTGCAGCGCGCGGCGGGGCCCGTCCACACGGCCGCCACCGCGGTGTCCCACGCCAACGACCGGGTGACGCAGCTGCCCCATTCGACCTGGCTGCCGGTGGTCGACCACGCCACCACCGACGTCGCAGGTCAGCTCGGCAGCCTCACCAGCACGCTGCGGACCACCGACCAGGCCCTCCAGGTGCTGCCGACCATGCTCGGCGGCAACGGGCAGACCAAGCGGTACTTCGTCGCGTTCCAGAACAACGCCGAGCTGCGCGGCACCGGCGGGCTATCGGGTGCGTTCGCGATCGTGTCCGCCACGAACGGCAAGGTCTCCCTCGACGCCATCGAGTCCGACAACCTGCTCGGGGGGTCGGTCCCCACCGGCCTGGACTTCGGCAAGGCGTACGACGCGCACTACAAGAACGACGGCCCGTACGACGAGTACGTCGACAGCAACGTCAGCCCGCACTTCCCGTACGCCGCGCAGATCTGGTGTGCGATGTGGCTCAACGTCCGGGGTGAGAAGTTGGACGGCGCCCTCACCATCGACCCCGGAGCGTTGTCCTACCTGCTCGGCGCCACCGGCCCCGCCACCGCACCCGACGGCCAGAAGGTGTCGTCGGCGAACGTCGTGTCGTTGCTGCAGAAGGACGTCTACGCGCGCTTCCCGCAGCCCGGCGACAACGCGAACCGCAAGCAGTACATCCTCGACATCGCCTCGGCGGCGGAGAAGAAGGTGCTGTCCGGCAGCGGGAACAGCCGGGCCCTGCTGACCGCCCTCGGCCGGGCCGTCAGCGAACGGCGGATCGTGGCGTGGAGCTCCGACGCCGGCGTGGAGAAGGTGCTGGCCTCGGCGACGATCGGCGGCACGGTCGCGACGACCACCGAGCCGTACAGCCTGCTCTCGCTCAACAACGGCGCCGCCGGCAAGCTCGACTACTACCTCGGCCGGTCGGTGACGTGGGAACGCACCGGCTGCGGCGACACCCGTGACGTCACCGTCACGATCGCCCTCACCAACAACGCCCCGGCGAGCGGGCTGCCGCCGTACGTCACGAACCGGTTCGGCCTGCCGCCGCCCGCGGGGTTCGTCGTCGGCCAGAACCGCACGGTCGCCGACTACGTCGCCACCACCGGTGCCCAGCTGCTGGGCGTCACCGTCGACGGCAAGCCGAGCGGGGTCGGGGTGTTCGACGAGGAGGGGCACCCGGCCTACCGCGTGACCGCCGAGATCAAGCCGGGCGCGACCGTCACCGTCGTCCTGCACCTCACCGAGCCCGCGGGGAGCAAGCCGCTGACGGTCGCGAAGCAGCCCGCGGTGCTCCCGCTGGCGATGAAGGTCGACGACCGCAGCTGCAGCTGACCGCGGCCCCGCGGGCTTCCGGGTCGGGGCGGTCCGGTTACGGGCGGCCGAGAGCGGCGTAGGACCAGTCCGCTCCACGCCACTGCTGGGGGTCCAGGACGTTGCGGCCGTCGACGATGTTGCGGCGCTTGACCGCGGCGCCGATGGTGTCGGGGTCCATCTCGCGGAACTCCTGCCACTCGGTGAGCAGCATGACCAGGTCGGCGTTCTCGACCGCGTCGGCGAGCGACTCGGCGTAGCCCAGCTCGGGGAACTTCGCGCGGGCGTTGTCCATCGCCTTCGGGTCGTAGAGCTTGACCTCCCCGCCGAGCCGCTTGACCAACGACGCGACGTCGAGGGCCGGGGAGTCGCGGATGTCGTCGGAGTCGGGCTTGAACGCTGCGCCGAGCACCGCCACCTTCGACCCGCGGAACGTGCCGTGCAGCAGGTCGATGCCGATCTCCACCGTGCGGACCCGGCGACGCTGGTTGATGGCATCGATGTCGCGCAGGAACGACACCGCCTGGTCCACGCCGAGCTCGCCCATCCGGGCCATGAACGCGCGAATGTCCTTGGGCAGGCACCCGCCGCCGAACCCGAGACCCGCGTTGAGGAACTTGCGACCGATCCGGGCGTCGTAGCCGATGGCGTCCGCCAGCTGGGTGACGTCGGCGCCGGTCACCTCACAGACCTCGGCCATGGCGTTGATGAACGAGATCTTGGTGGCCAGGAACGAGTTCGCCGCGACCTTCACCATCTCCGCGGTCGGGAAGTCGCAGACGACCAGCGGGGTGCCGGTGGCCAGCACCGGCGCGTACGCCGCCCGCAGCTGCGCCTCGGCCCACTCGCTGCGCACCCCGAACACCAACCGGTCGGGACGCAGCGTGTCCTCCACCGCGAACCCCTCCCGCAGGAACTCCGGGTTCCACGCCAACTCGACGTCGGCGCCGGCCGGTGCGGTGTCGATCAGCAGCTGCTGCAGCCGCGCGGCGGTCCCGACCGGCACCGTGGACTTGCCGACGACCAGGCACCGACGGTCCAGGTGCTTGGCCAGCTCCCCGAACGCCGCGTCGACGTAGGTCAGGTCCGCCGCCAGCTCCCCGACCTTCTGCGGCGTGCCGACACACACGTAGTGCACGTCGGCGAACGCCGCCGCCTCGGCGAGGTCGGTGCTCCAGTGCAACCGCCCGGTCGCCTGCGCCTTCGCCAGCAACTCGGGCAGACCCGGCTCGTAGAACGGCACCTCACCGCGGCGCAACGTGTCGATCTTCTTCTCGTCGACGTCGACGCCGACGACCTCGAAACCCAGCTCGACCATCGACACGGCGTGTGTCGCCCCGAGGTACCCCGTCCCGATCACACTGATCCGCGGGTGGTCGACGACGGCAGGGATCGCAACGCTGGGCTCGGTCACGCCGCAAGGGTAGTCGGGGTCCGCCCCGCCCCGAGACGGCCGTCGTCGGAGATTTCTCGTCCGATGAGAGTCACTTCCTGTCATCTAGTGCGTTGGTCAGGGTGTCGGACGCGCTCCGCGGCCGCGACTTCCCGGACGGGGTGACCATGCTGGACGGACTGCAGGGTGACGAGCACGACCCGCACGCCACGCTCGGACTGGTGCTCCTGGTCGGCGACCGGCTCCGGACCGTGCTCGCCGCGCGGTGCGGCCTCACCTCCGTCGAGTCCACCGCGCTGTCGCACCTCGCCCTCTCGGGCCCGCTCACCCAGCGTCACCTCGGTGACCGGGTGGGCCTGTCCACCGGAGCGGTCACCGGTCTGGTCGACCGGCTGGAACGGCACGGGGTGTGCCGCCGCGAGCCGCACCCGACCGACCGTCGCTCGAGTTACGTGACGCTCACGCCGCACGGCCGCGAGGTCCTGGGCGACGTCACCGGCGATCTGCTCGCCGCGGTCGAGGCGGTCCCCGCCCCCCGCCGACAGGCACTGGCGGCCGACCTCATGACGATCAGCGACGCGATGTCCGCGAAGATCGCCGCCCGGCCGCGGCCCAGTTCGGTCGGTGACGGCTCGGCCGGGTCGCGGGTCGGGCTCTCACAGCAGAGCGCGGCGTCGTAGGTCCCGCACCGCCACCGCTCCGGGCAGGATCGGCACCCAGAACGTCAGCAACCGGTACAGCAGGACACCGGTGACCGCCGGCCCGGCGGCGACACCGAACAGCGTCAGACCGCTCACCAGTGCCGCTTCCATCGCGCCGAGGCCGCCGGGGGTCGGCGACACCGCCGAGACCGCGGCGCCGGCGAGGTAGACGAACGCCACCGTCACCACCCCGACCCGGCCGTCGAACGCCATGACACTCGTCCCGAGGCAGCCGATCTCGGCGGCCGTGATGAGCACCGAACCGCCGAGCAGCAGCGCCGCACGCCGCGGCGAGCGCACGGCACCGACGAACTCGGCGCGTCCCTCGCGCAGGGACGTCACGAACCGCCGGACCAGGTCACCCCAGGCCGAACCGTGCCGCGTACGGTACCACCACACCCCGGCCACCAGCCCGACGACGGCGAGGCCGACCGCCACCGCGATCACCACGCCGAGATGGTCCGGCAACCGCAGGTCCGGGTGCGGGAACCGCCCGACGAGCGCGCCCGCCACCGCCAGCAGCACCAGGTGGACCACGACGCCCGCCACGGCGTCGAGCCCGAGGGCCGCGGTGGTCTCCCCCACCGAGGCACCGAGTCCGTGCAGGTAGGCGCCGGTGACGCCGAGACTGCCGAGGTTGGCCGGGGCGATCCGGCCCAGGCAGGCCGACGCGAGCGAGGCCTCGACGGTCCGCCCGAACGGCAACCGTCGCGAGGTCGCCCCCGCGAGCGACCAGGCGGCCCCCGGGAACGTCAGCGCCGCGCACCCGATCGCCGGCGGGAGGTACCACCACCGGGCGTCCCCGAGGCTGCCGAGCGTGCGCCGCAGCTCGTCGACCTGGGGGAGCAGGACGTGGACCGCCACGCCGAGCACGACGAGGACGAGCACCGGCCGCCACCAGCCGTGGCGGGCCCTGGTGCCGGTCGGACCACTCGCCGCGGGGCGGTCCGAGGTCACCGCGCGGCGGAGAGCCCGAGCAGCCGGGTGGTCGCGGCGACGGTGGCGTCGACCTGCACGACCATGGCGCGCGCCGCCTCGAGGCCCGCGCCGAACGGGTCGCCGATCTCGTCGGCGCCGGGCGCGGCGGGGGCGACCTGGCCGCGCATGCCGGCCACGGCGCGGACGACGTCGGCCCGCGCGGCGTGGTCGGTGGCGCCCTCGACGTCCTGGCCGAGCCGCGCGAACTCCCGCATGGTGAACGCGCGGCGCATCGTCGCCGGCACCAACCGCAGCACCCGGTCGCGGTGCTCGGTGGTCGCGCCGAGGATGAGATCGGCCTGCTTGATCATCGTCTCGGTGAGCCAGACGCCCTCGTGGCCGTCGGGCGAGACGCCGAGCTCCCGTAGGGCGGTCGCGGTCGGGGCGTCGACGCCGTGACCCTCGAGCGCGCCGGTCCCGGCGCTGACGACCTCGAGGTCGTCGGCGGGGACGACGTGGTGCCGCAACAACTGCTGGGCCGCCGCGGAACGGCAGACGTTGCCGGTGCAGACGTACAGGACACGGAAGGCGCCGGACACGGCGGCAGTATGCCAGCTGGCCCGTCGGGCCGCCCGGCGCCGGCGGGCCCGGCGTCCTGTGATCCACGCTGCGGTGGTGGCCCACCCGTTCTAGGCTCTCCTGACACCAACTTCACCCCCGACGAAGTGCGAGCCACCCGGTGCGGATCCACGTGCACGACTTCAGCGGCCACCCGTTCCAGGCCCAGCTGTCGCGCCGGCTCGCCGGACGGGGCCACCGCGTCACGCACGGCCACTGCGCGCAGTACCTCTCCGGGCACGGGCGGTTGTCGCGCGGGCCGGGCGACCCCGACGGCCTGCAGTTCCAGGACCTGACCGCGCCGGTCCCGCTCGAGCGCTACTCGCCGCGCGGGCGCCTCCGGTTCGAGCGCTCGTACGGCGCGACCCTCGGGGCGGCGTTGACCGCCCAGCGCCCTGACGTCACCGTGCTGTGCAACGTCCCGCTCTTCGCACAGGCGGTGACGGTGGACGTGCTCGCCGCCGCCGGTCTGCCGTGGGTGTTCTGGCACCAGGACGTCTACAGCGCGGGCGTCGCGGCCGAGGCCGCCCGCAAGCTGCCCGGCCCCGCCGCGCGGATGGCCGGCGCCTACGCCGTACGGACCGAGAAGGACCTGGTCCGGCGCGCCGACGCCGTCGTGGCCATCGGGGACCCGTTCGTCGAGCGCTACCGCCAGTGGGGACTGCGGACCGACCACGTCGCGGTGATCCCGAACTGGGCGCCGGTCGACGAGATCACGCCCCGCGACCGCGAGAACGGCTGGTGGCCGCTCCCCGACGCCCGGCTGCGGCTGCTGTACGCCGGGACCCTCGGCCGCAAGCACAACCCGCTGCTGCTGCTCGAGCTCGCGGACGCCCTGCGCGGAGCGGACGTGGAGGCGGGCCTGGTCGTCGCGTCCGAGGGCGCGGGCGCCGACGCGCTGCGCGAACGGCTCGGCCCCGACGGCCGGCCCGACGTCGCGCTCGCACCG
>CAXUNA010000233.1:0-6390 GCA_964252095.1 uncultured Jatrophihabitans sp.
GCACGCAGTCGAGCTCCTCGGCCTTCGCGAGCACGGGGTCGAACTTCGGGTCCGAGAAGTCGTCGCCGGCGACGTTGCTGCCGATCGCGGCACCCATCAGGCCGAGCTGACGCACGGCGTGCTCGAGCTCTTCCGCCGCGGTGGCCGGGTCGACGGCGACCGTCGTCTCCCGCGTCGTGGACCGCACGGCGTGCAAGTTACCGCCCGGCGCCTTCCACTGAACCCGTGACGACGACGGGCGCCATCGGCCTGATCGGGTGGATGATCCTGATCGCGGTCAGCGGCAGCTTCGACTTCTCCGTGCACCGCTGACGACGTTCCGACGGGGAGACGGCAGGTGGGAATGACGATGAAGTTGCTGCTGACGTCCGGAGGCGTCACCAACCCGAGCATCCACCGGGCGTTGCTCGACCTGCTCGGCAAGCCGGTCGAGGAGTCCGCTGCCCTCTGCATCCCGACGGCGCAGTGGGGGCACCCGATGTGCGGGCCGGCCTCCGCGCGTCGCTTCGTCAGCGGCACGCAGCCGTCCGGCGGCATGACCGCCCTGCCGTGGAAGTCGGTCGGCCTGCTCGAACTGACGGCGCTGCCCAGCATCGGCGAGCAGCGGTGGGTCCCGTGGGTCCGCGAGGCCGATGCCCTGCTGGTGGACGGCGGCGACGCCACGTACCTCTGCCACTGGTTACGGGAGTCCGGGCTGACGGACCTGCTGCCGTCGTTGGAGAACACCGTCTGGGTGGGTGTCAGCGCCGGGAGCATGGTGATGACCCCGCGCATCGGCGCCGAGTTCGTCGAGTGGCCGTCCGCGCCGGACGACTGCACCCTCGGGATCGTCGACTTCTCGATCTTCCCGCACCTCGACGTCTTCCCGGACAACACCATGGCCGCGGCCGAGCGGTGGGCCGCGGAGATCGGCGGGCCGGCGTACGTCATGGACGACCGGACCGCCGTCACGGTCACCGACGGCACCGTCGAGGTGGTGTCCGAGGGCACCTGGAGACGCTTCGGCTGAGGCCCCCGTCCTCGCCGCGCGGGTTGCCCGCCCCGGCGGCGCAATCCGCTTGCCGCCCGAGGGCCCGAGCGGGAGGCTCGCGCGCGTGCCCGCCGACGCCGTCGACCCGATGTTCGCGCCGTTCCTCGCCACGGCCGAGGAGGTGGCCCGCGTCCGCCCGGAGGTGGACCTGGACCTGGCGCGCGAGGTGTTCCGGGAAGCGGCGATCCTGCTGCACAACGGCCTGGCCCTCGACGGGCTCGACGAGCACGACACCCGTGCCGTCATCGCCGGTCTGTGCACCGAACTCGTCGCCCCCGACCCGGGTGCCGCGGTGCGGGCCCGGGCGGAACAGACGCTCGCACGTCCGGGCGAGCTCCACGACCCGGAAGCGGCCCGCGCCGCGTACCTCACCGCGGGCGCGATCCTGCAGCTCTGAGCGACTGTCGTAGCGTCAGCCGGGTGGACGACAGCGACCTGGACCCGGACGCCCCGATCGCGCAGCGCGTCCGGTCGCGCTGGCGGATGCACCTCGACGACGGACAAAGGTCGGCCGTCATCGCCTGGGCGTCGTTCGCCGGGACGTTCGCGGGCGTCCGGCTGCTGACGCACTGGATCCGCGACGGGCACGGGCCCTCGGGCGGCGGGGTGAGCGTCGGTGGGCGGCACTTCCACCACTACAACATCGGGATCGCCCTGCTCACCGGCATCGGCGCGGTCGCGCTGCGGGGCGCCGAGCGTCACCGTCGGCACCCGCTCACCGCCGTCGGGTACGGCGTCGGCACCGCGCTCATCGTCGACGAGGCCGCCCTGCTCATCGACCTGCAGGACGTCTACTGGGCCAAGGAGGGGCGCACCAGCGTCGACCTCGCCGTCGGGCTCATCGCCGCCGGCGGCCTCGCCATCGCCGGATCGTCGTTCTGGCCCGACGCCGCGCGGGAGTTCCGTCCCCGCGGGCGCCGGGCCTGACCCGACCCGGACGGCTCAGCCGACCGGTGCCTCCTCGGGCCGCGCGTGCATCGGCAGCCGGAACACCAGGGCGAAGGCGATCGTGAGCGGCACCAGGCACGCCCACGTCGTGATCGCGAGGGCGTCGGTCGGCACGTGGTGGCCGAACCGGGCGAAGAAGATCGTCCCGAGGATCGCGACACCCAGCGAGGTCGACAGCTGCTGGGTCGCCTCGAGGACGCCCGAGGCCGAGCCGACCTCACGCATGCTGACGCTGCTCAGCACGAACTGGAACAGCTGGCTGAGACTGGCACCGGCGCCGGCACCGACCAGCAGCAGGCCGGGGACCAGGTCCCACGAGGACACCGCGTCCATCGTCGTGGCGGTGAGGGCGAGCTCGACCGCCCCCGCGGCGATCACCAGCAGGCCGAGGTGCAGGATCCGGCGGCCGAGCCGGGCGGCGAGCATCGTCCCGAGCACCATGCCGAGGACCATGCCGACCACCATCGGGGTGAGCGTCAGCCCGGCGTGGATCGGCGACCAGCCCTCGCCGAGCTGCCCGTAGAGGGACACCACCAGCAGCACACCGCTGAAGGCGCCGAACAGGGCGAGCACCACCGCGATGCCACCGAGGTAGGTCCGGTTCGTGAGCAGCGACGGCTCGATCAGCGCGTCGTCGCCCCGTCGCTTCTCCCAGCGCAGGAAGGCGAACAACAGGGTGAGGCCGACACCGATCAGGACGAACGTCCACGCGGGCCAGCCCTCGGGCTGTCCCTGGATAAGCGGGTAGATGATCGCGACGAGCGCGAGACCGATGAGCCAGGTGCCGACGGTGTCGAGCTTCATGCCCGGCCGGCTGGCACCGCGCGGCAGCGTCTTGAGGGCGAGCAGGAACGACACGACGCCGATCGGGACGTTGATGAGGAACACCAGCCGCCAGCCGGTGCCCCAGAGGTTCGCGTCGACCAGAGCGCCTGCGGCGATCGGGGCGGCGAGCATCGGCAGGCCCATGGCCGGGCCGAACATGCCGGTGGCCTTGGTGAACTCCTTCTCGTCGAAGACCTCGCGCATCAGGCCGAAACCCTGCGGGATCATCAACGCGCCGAACGCGCCCTGCAGCGCGCGGAACGCGATGAGGGTGCCGATGTTCGGGGCCAGCGCGCACAGCGCGGAGAAGACCGTGAAGCCGGCGGAGCCGACGAGGAACAGCCGTCGGCGGCCGAGGATGTCGCCGAGACGGGCGCCGGCGATGAGCAGGACGGCGAAGGCCAGCGTGTACCCGGCGCTGAGCCACTGCAGGGTGTTGGCCCCACCACCGAGGTCGGTGTGGATCGAAGGGCCGGCGACGTTGACGATCGTCGCGTCGAAGATGTCCATGAGGTTGGCGGCGAACACGACGCCGAACACCACCCAGCGCCACCGGCTACGGGTGGGCGCCGAGGTGATGGCTGCGGTGGGGAGGTCGAGAGCGGTCATGACGACACCGTGCCGCCCCGCCCTGGCACCGGCCGCACACGCGGCTGGCACCTCCGGTCGAGCGGTGTCAGCGGCGGTGTCAGCGGGTGTCGGCGGGGCGGGTGGCGAGCCAGGACCCCCAGGTCCGGGCGCCCATCTCCGCCGCGGCGACCGGGAGCAGCGAACCGCCCCGGACGGCGGCGGACAGCCGGCCGGGGACGCCGAGGTGCAGGACCCGGTGCCCACCGACGTCGTACGCGGCGCGGGTGAGCGTGAGCTCCTCGGGGCCCGCGATCTCGACCGTGCCGAGCAGCGGCGGCTTCATCACGCGGCGGGTGACGAGCATCGCCACCTCGTCGACGTCGCAGGGCGCGACGGTCCATCCGCGCGGTGCGGCACCGGCGCGGGCGAGCACACCGGCCACCTGCGCGACGAACGGGAACCACTGGGTCGACCGCACGATCGTGTACGGCACCCCGGAGTCCTCGACCAGCCGCTCGGCGGCCCGCTTGGCCCGGTAGTAGCCGAACGGCGTGCGGTCGACGCCGACGATCGACAGGTACACCAGGTGGTGCAGGCGGCGGCGCGCCGCGGCCGCCACCAGCTTGCGGGTGCCCTCGACGTCGATCTCCTGCGCGTGCCGCGGATCCGTTGCAGCATGCACCAGTACCTCGGTGCCGTCGAGGACCTCGTCGAGCGCACGGTCGAGGGAGGTCCGACCGCGCAGGTCGAGCCCGTCCGCGCGGCCGACGGCCACGCCCTGCAGGTGCTGAGCCGCGAGTTGGGGCAGCAGGGCCCGGCCGAACCGCCCGGAACCACCGAGCACGACGACCTTCACGGCGCGGGCAGCGGCATCAGCCGCACACCGCGCCCTGCGCGGCCGACCCCACGAGCTTGGCGTACTTGCCGAGCACCCCGAAGTCGAGGTTCTGCGCCTTGGGCTTCCACCCGGCGCGCCGCTTCTCCAGCTCGGCCTCGTCGACCAGCAGGTCGAGCTTCTTGGCGGCCATGTCCAGCCGCACGATGTCGCCGTCCTCGACCAGCGCGATCGGTCCGCCGTGCGCGGCCTCCGGCGCGACGTGCCCGATGCACAGACCGGTGGTGCCACCGGAGAAGCGGCCGTCGGTGAGCAGCAGGACGTCCTTGCCGAGGCCCGCGCCCTTGATGGCGCCGGTGACCGCCAGCATCTCGCGCATGCCGGGGCCGCCCTTCGGGCCCTCCCACCGGATGACCACGACGTCGTTGCTGTGGAGGGTGCCGGCGGCCACCGCGTCCATCGCGCCCTGCTCGCCGTCGAAGACCCGCGCGGGGCCCTCCCAGACCTCGGCGTCGAAGCCCGCGCTCTTCACGACCGCCCCCTCGGGCGCGAGCGTCCCCTGCAGCACGGCGAGCCCACCGGTGCGGTGCAGCGGGTTCGACAGCTGGTGCAGGACCTCGCCGTCGAGCGCGGGAGGTGCGAGCAGCTCGAGGTTCTCGGCCATCGTCTTCCCGGTGACCGTCAACGTGTCCCCGTGCAACAGTCCGGCGTCGAGCAGGGCCTTCATGACCACCGGCACGCCACCGATCCGGTCGACGTCGGTCATGACGTACTTGCCGAACGGCTTGACGTCGGCGAGGTGCGGGGTGCGGTCGCCGATCCGGTTGAAGTCGTCGAGGGTGAGGTCGACGTGCGCCTCGTGGGCGATGGCCAGCAGGTGCAGCACGGCGTTGGTGGAGCCACCCAGCGCCATGACGACCGTGATGGCGTTCTCGAACGCCTCCTTGGTGAGGATCTGCCGCGCGGTGATGCCCGCGTCGACCAGCGCGACCACCGCCTCCCCGCTCCGCTTCGCGAAGACGTCGCGGCGGGCGTCGGGCGCGGGCGGGGCGGCCGAGCCGGGCAGGGACATGCCGAGGGCCTCGGCGGCGCTCGCCATCGTGTTGGCGGTGTACATCCCGCCGCAGGCACCCTCACCGGGGCAGATGGCCTCCTCGACGCGCTTGACGTCGGCCTGGGTGATCTTGCCGGCGAGACACGCGCCGACCGCCTCGAACGCGTCGATGATCGTGACGTTGCGGCCGTCGAGCGTGCCCGGCAGCGTCGAGCCCGCGTAGAGGAACACCGCGGCGACGTCGAGGCGGGCGGCCGCCATCATCATGCCGGGCAGAGACTTGTCGCAGCCCGCGAGCAGCACCGCGCCGTCGAGCTGCTCCGCGCGCATGACGGTCTCGACCGAGTCGGCGATGATCTCCCGGCTGACCAGGCTGTAGTGCATGCCGCCGTGGCCCATCGAGATGCCGTCGGACACCGAGATGGTGCCGAACTCCAGCGGGAAGCCGTCGGCGCCGCGGACGCCCTCCTTGGCCCCCTGGGCGAGCCGCTGCAGCGACAGGTTGCAGGGGGTGATCTCGTTCCAGCTGCTCGCGACGCCGATCTGCGGCTTGCGCCAGTCGTCGTCGCCCATCCCCACTGCCCGCAGCATCCCGCGGGCCGCGGCGCGTTCCACGCCGTCGGTGACGATGTGGCTGTGGGGCTTGCGGTGCTGGCGAGGCTGCTCCGTGGTCACCCTCGTAGATTACGGCCGATACCGTCAGGAGCATGAGCGAGTCCGGCGCCATCACGCCCGAGGGCACGGGCGAGCGGTTGCGGGTGCGGTTCCGGCTCCCCCGTTCGTCCTACCTCGCGGTCCTGTTCCTCGTGCTCGGCGTGACGGTGCTGCTGTTCCAGCCGTGGTTCGCGCTGCTCTACCTCGTGCCCGTCGCGGTGGCCGCGTTCATCGCCCGGCGCGGCACCGACGTCGACGCCCGCGGGGTGACGGTCCACGCCCTGCTGCGCTCCGAGCAGTTCGACTGGGCGCAGATCCGCGGGATCGCGGTGTCGGAGAAGGGCCAGGTGTCGCTCGCGCTGCGCGACGCCGACGGCGGGATCGCCGCCACCGTGCGGCTGCCGTGCATCGGCGCCGCGGGCCTGCCGGTCCTCGCCGAGGTTGCCGAGCTGGGCGTCCTTCTGTGCCTGGTTG
>CAXUNA010000234.1:0-6326 GCA_964252095.1 uncultured Jatrophihabitans sp.
GACACCTACATCGAGAAGGACTCCTCGATCAACGAGGAGGTCGAGCGGCTGCGGCACTCGGCCACCCAGTCGCTGCTGACCCGCCGTGACGTCATCGTGGTCTCGACCGTGTCCTGCATCTACGGCCTCGGCACCCCCCAGGAGTACGTCGACCGCTCGGTGCGGCTGCGGCTGAACCAAGAGGTCGGCCGCGAGGAGATCCTGCGCCACCTCGTCGACGTCCAGTACTCCCGCAACGACCTCTCGTTCACGCGCGGCACGTTCCGCGTGCGCGGCGACACGCTCGAGATCTTCCCGGTCTACGAGGAGCTCGCGATCCGCGTCGAGATGTTCGGCGACGAGATCGAGCGGCTCTACTACCTGCACCCGCTCACCGGCGAGGTCGTCAAGGAGGTCGAGGAGGTCTTCATCTTCCCGGCCTCGCACTACGTGGCCGGCCCGGAGCGCATGGAGCGGGCGATGAAGGGCATCGAGCTCGAGCTCGCCGACCGCCTCCACGAGCTGGAGAACCAGAACAAGCTGCTCGAGGCGCAGCGGCTGCGGATGCGCACCCAATACGACCTCGAGATGATGCGCCAGGTCGGGTTCTGCTCGGGCATCGAGAACTACTCCCGGCACATCGACGGCCGCGCGCCGGGCACCGCGGGGAACTGCCTGCTCGACTACTTCCCCGAGGACTTCCTGCTCGTCATCGACGAATCCCACGTCACCGTGCCGCAGATCGGCGGCATGTACGAGGGCGACATGTCCCGCAAGCGGATGCTGGTCGACCACGGCTTCCGGCTGCCCAGCGCCACCGACAACCGGCCGCTGAAGTTCGAGGAGTTCCTCGACCGCGTCGGCCAGACGGTCTACCTCTCGGCCACCCCCGGCCCGTGGGAGCTGCGGCGTACCGGCGGCGAGTTCGTCGAGCAGGTCATCCGCCCCACCGGCCTCATCGACCCGGAGATCGTGGTCAAGCCGACCAAGGGCCAGATCGACGACCTGGTGGGGGAGATCCGCGAGCGCGCCGAGCGCAACGAGCGCGTGCTCGTGACCACGCTGACCAAGAAGATGTCGGAGGACCTCACCGACTACCTGCTCGACCAGGGCGTGCGGGTGCGGTACCTGCACTCCGAGGTCGACACCCTGCGCCGCGTCGAGCTGCTCTCGGAGCTGCGGCAGGGCGAGTTCGACGTGCTGGTCGGCATCAACCTGCTCCGGGAGGGTCTCGACCTGCCCGAGGTCTCGCTGGTGGCGATCCTCGACGCCGACAAGGAGGGCTTCCTCCGGTCCGGCACCTCGCTGATCCAGACGATCGGCCGCGCCGCCCGCAACGTGTCGGGCCAGGTGCACATGTACGCGGACAAGATCACGCCGTCGATGGAGCTCGCGATCGACGAGACGAACCGCCGCCGCGACAAGCAGATCGCCTATAACAAGGAACGCGGCGTCGACCCGCAGCCGTTGCGCAAGAAGATCGCCGACATCACCGACCGCCTCACCCGCGAGGCCGCCGACACCGAGGCGCTGCTCGCCAGCACGCCGGTCGGCGGTTCCGG
This sequence comes from uncultured Jatrophihabitans sp., assembly GCA_964252095.1. GTDB lineage: Bacteria > Actinomycetota > Actinomycetes > Mycobacteriales > Jatrophihabitantaceae > CAXUNA01. Next base: position 1,542 of record CAXUNA010000234.1, read on the forward strand.
CCGCTCGCAGTCGCGCGGCAAGTCGCCGGTGCCGGGTAAGGCCGGCCGCGGCACCGCCGGTGCGCTCTCGCCGGGTGTGGTGGGGATCGGCAAGAACGCGCAGGGTGGTCTCGACACCTCGGAGATGCCGCGCGCCCAGCTCGCCGACCTCATCCAGCAGCTCAACGACCAGATGCTCGCCTCGGCCCGCGAACTGCAGTTCGAGGTCGCCGCGCGCATCCGCGACGAGGTCAACGAGCTGAAGAAGGAACTGCGCGGCATGGACGCGGCCGGGGTCAGCTGAGCCGCCTCGTCCTCGTCGCGCGCGGGGTAGTTTCACGACGTGCTCAGCCGTCTCGCCCCGTTCATCGGTCTGGTCGCGGTGCTCGTCGCCATCCCCGGGCCGGCCGTCGTGCTCATCATGAAGTCCTCGGTGCTGCGCGGCCGCCGGAGCGCGGCCACCACCGCGGTCGGGGTGTTCGTCGGCGACCTGGTCTGGGTGACGGCCTCGGTGGCCGGGCTGACCGCGGTGCTGATGGCATCGCGCCCGGCGTTCGAGGCGCTGCGGTTCGCCGGGGCGGCCTACCTGATCTACCTCGGCGTGCGGCTGCTGCTGAGCCGCCGCCGCGGTGAGGCCGCCGAGCAGGCGGCCGCTCCTCCCACGCTGCGCCGCTCCGGTCAGCGGGTGTTCGTCGAGGGCCTGCTCTGCGAGCTGTCCAACCCGAAGGCACTGCTGGTGTTCACCAGCGTCATCCCGCCGTTCCTGCCGAGCAGCAGCAGCTCGTTCGACCTCGCGCTGTTCGGCCTCGTCTTCGCCACCGTGGGTCTCGGATCGCTGCTGGTCTACGTCCTGGTGTTCAGCGCCTCGCGCCGCCTCGTCCGCCGCCCCCGCCTCGCCGACGGCCTGATGCGCGGCAGCGGCGGCGTCCTGATGGCCTTCGGCATCGGTCTCGCGGTCGAGGGTGTGCGCGAGGCCTGAGCCCGCCGCGTCGTGAGCCCGACCTAGTCTCGGAGGATGGCGACCACGCACACCGACCCGGCGACCCTCGGGTGGTCCGGCTCCACCGGCGCCCGCGACGGCGGCCACGTCCTGGCCTGCGACGTCGTGGCCGGGCCGGCGAGCGCGTCACGGCTCGGGTCGACGTGACGGCCGACCCCGCCTCGCCCGATCCCGACCGTCTGCTGAGGTTCGCCGTCCTCGGCGACTCCATCGCGTTCGGTCAGGGCGCGGCCCGGCCCGCTGACACGCCGGGGGAGCGGCTGATCACGAGCCTCGAACTGGCGGACATCGCCGCGCAGTTGAAGGTGTCCGCCGTGCCCGGCGCCAAGAGCGACGCGCTGGCCGGCCAGGTGCGCTCGACCGTTGCATGGGGCGCCGATCTCGCGCTGATCATCATCGGCGCCAACGACCTCATCCGCTTCGTGCCACCAGCAGTCGCCGCGGCGCAACTCTCGGACGCGATCACCGCCCTGCGCGCCGCCGACGTACAGGTGGTGCTCGCGCCGGCACCGGATCTGTCGGCCGTGCCGTGGATCCCCGCCCAGTTCCGCTCGCTGGTGCAGACCGGCAGCGGTGTGCTCCGCGAGGCGCAGACGAAGGTGGCCGTCGCCGCCGGCGCGCTGGTCGCCGACGTCCACACCAACACCGCCCCGCAGTTCGCCGCCAACCCGAAGCTGTTCTCGAGCGACCGCTTCCACCCCTCCAGCGCCGGCTACGCCGTCATCGCCGAGGCCCTCGCACCCGCGGTCCACGTCGCCGCGGCCCGGGTGAACACCACGCGTTGACCGTCGGTGCGTTCGGCTGAACGCGCTCAGAACGCCGATTCTGTTTGATGCATGCGATGCGCCCGGCGGGCTGGTCCGCGCTCATATCGTTCCTGGTTGGCGCCGAAGGATGTTCCAGTGGTGAACTCCTAACCTTGTGGTGCGGTCGCCCTCTGACTCGGCGTTTGCCGCGCTTAAACTGCGTGTGGTGGCGACCCGGGTAGCGTCACTCAACACCAAGACCTGCGCCGTGGCACTCCAGAATTGTGTTCATGGTCGAAAGTACAGCTTCTAGCTCACCCTTGGGTGACTCAAAACCCTCATGTGCTGCCTTGTTTCGGGCGAACGTCAGGTCAGACAAGACAGCACCAGCAACGCCATATTTAATCGCGTTGTCATCGAATACTCTCTGGAGGGAATTCAGATTGCGCTGCTCCAGGTTCAGTCGATCAACCTCCTTGATTGCGTCGAGATTATCTCGATAAATCGCATTCAGTACAAGCTCGACCGCTGTGCCTGCATCGATTGCTGCGCGCCGGCGGTCGCCTCGCCGGAAAGCGGCCCGCGCATCTCGAGCGAGGAGGAACTCGAGGGAAGGTTCGTCACCCTGTCCAGCCTTCTTCAAGATCGCCGCCCATTGCTCGAGCTGTACAGGGACAATCTTGCGTGTCCGCGTCGACGAGAGCTCCTTCGATATCCACCCGGTGCCACCCCAGCGATTTAGACCGTCACCTGCGAAATGCACATCGTATGAGGGACTTAGACTATCTAAGTCTTGATGTGTCAACACCTCCACCCAGGTTCTTACCCTGTCCAGCCAGGCGTCCATTCCTTCGAGTGCGGCAAAGGTGATGCGGTCTTCCATCAAACCAAAGTCCCTCGGGTGCGCAGCAAGGGGCTGCGATGGAGCTTTAAAGACCATTCCCAGCCGGAGCAGACATGTCGCATTCTCCTCGCTATAGTCACCTGCGAAGGTTATCGCCCAATTGTAGGGAAACCAGTAGTCACTTAGCCCTTCCTTCGGTATACCGGGCAGGGTGGGAGCGAGCGCTGGATAATCGGTCTTCATGGGCAAAGGCGCATGCACCTGAGTGGGGACCCCGCCAATAGACGTTTGACACACCGAGCCAAGGACGTCCCCGGCAACGGCAATCGGAACAGGGAGTTGATAATATGCGGAAACTGCGGCATTGCTGGCGCTCGTGCTTGCATTAACCATACGCAGCATTGTGCCCGACGCATGAGTCCTGCGTCTAGCACTCGCGTTCGCTGGCGTCGAGACCCTGAGAGGTCTCCTGGGTTCACGGGAACGCCTCCCGCTACCAGCAGACCGGGGAGTAAAGCGGGTAACCTATATGGACGAACGGGGTCCGTGGACACCTTTCGACAGGCCGTCACGGGGGGACGGTTCGCAATCAGTGCCGTACGTCCCGATAAGGCACTATCGGGCAGAACCGGTGTTCGCTTGAGGGGACGGTTCTTGGCGCAACCGGCGGAACGCCGAAAGGCTCGTTGGACTTTCGAGACCAGCCTATGCCACGCACTGCTCTACAAGGACAGAACGTGGCACAGCAGGTACGGGCTCACTTAAGGCATCGGCACCTTCTTCGTATCACGGTCGCACGTGCTCTAGGGTACTGCCATGACGGAGCTATACCGTGGCCAATGGTGGCTGCCCAACGAACCGGACGCCAAGGAACAGGGGACCCTGTTCATCGAGGAGGACGGAAACGTCCGGCTCGAACTGGTCGGCGGTTTTGTGACCGCAGAGGACGAACCGACAGGCGCTCCTGGCGTCTCGATTCCTCGTTTCATTGACTTCTACCCGCTAATTCACGGCTCCTCGGGGTCTGAGGCTTTTACGCTGGTCATGAGCCAGACGGTACGGGCAAACGGTGGGTTCTCGGGCCGAACGACAAACCATGTCCTCTCGGCTGGCCGCGCGTTCCGGGGCAACGTTCATCTGATGGATATGAACCAGGTTGCCTTCACAGGCGCCGAGCTGCAACTCGACAACCTCTTGGTGTGGGCGAACATGACAACCCTCGGTGGCGAGCTTATCTTTGACGACGCCACCGGCAAGCGCGAGTCTCATGCCCAGGCCAAGCCGATAGACCCAATTGAAGTCAGGGTGGGCGACCTGACGTACGCGCTCCACGTGCACCACCGAGACTTCTTCTTCAAGTGGGAGAACTCCAACACAAGGGTTTTCTCAAGCCTCGAGCGCGCCTATGTGCGGGTCACGACCGACGAACCCGTGACGATCGACGTCTTCGACCAGGCGTCCAAGAAGTTCCAGGACCTGCTGACTCTCGCGATGAACGAACCGTGCGGGCTGGACTACGCGGCCTACCGCGCTCCGGCCGACTTCAACGACGATTCAGACGTGCCGGAGTATTTCCGGCCCGAGTACAACCTGACGGGCCACGCCACGCAGGTTTATAAGGCGGATCCGGACTCGTTCAAGGACATCCCCAGAGACATCTTGTTCACGGCGACGGAGCTGCCGTTCCAGACCTCGTGGCCCAAGTGGCTCGAGTTGTGCGAGCGAGCCAGCGTGGGCATCCAGATGCTGCTGGGCACGAGGTACCTGAACCAAGGCTTCATCGGGACCAAGCTGATGACGATGTGCTCAGCGGTCGAGGCGCTGCACCGTGGCCTGTACCCGGGGGACCTTATGAGCGAGGAGGACTTCAAGGCATTCGTGAAGCGGGCGAAGAGTCCTTTCAAGGACGAGCCAGGGCTCCGCAAGCTCGTCGGGAACGCCCTGCGCAACGACCCTACTTATGGGGAGAGGGCAACGGAGCTTGCGGATAAGCTTGATCTCGCCATCGTCACGTTTTTGGTCGGATCAACCGAGGCCTGGGTCAAGGTGCTCACCTACGCACGGAACAACTTGGCGCATGCGTCTGGGGACAAGAAGCTAAATACGGGCATGCAGATGCGCCTGCTCGTAGTGACGCGAACGATCCTGTTACTCGTTCTCGGGGTCTGCCCCCGCTTCGGTTGACTCCTTGCCTGCGACGACGTGGTCGTCGCTGG
>CAXUNA010000235.1:0-5526 GCA_964252095.1 uncultured Jatrophihabitans sp.
CCGACGTCCGCCGCATCCTGCTCGACGGCATGAGGACAACGGACAGCCAGCGGCCATCATGACCGTCCGCTGGATGCCGACGGCGCTGGCCGATCTGGCGGACATCCGGGATTTCGTCGCCGGCGATGCCGAGGTCACCCGGGCGCTCGGGACCGTGCTGCGCCTGGACCCGCCGCCGCGGGTGCAGGTCGCGGGCCGCACCGACACCGGCGTGCACGCGGTGGGGCAGGTCGCGCACGTCGACGTCCCGCAGCCGGCGTGGGACGCCGTCGCCACCCGGGCGTACGCGCCGGTGCGCAAGCTCGCCGGTGTCTTGCCGCCCGACGTCCGGGTGCACGCGATCGCCCCGGCCGCACCCCACTTCGACGCCCGGTTCGGCGCGCTCTGGCGCCGGTACGCGTACCGGCTGTCCGACGCCGACGGCGGTGGGTCGCCGTTGCGGCGCTTCGCCACCGTCGACCACCCGCGCCCGCTCGCCGAGGCCGCCATGGCGGTCGCCGCCGCCTCGCTGGTCGGGCTGCACGACTTCGCGGCCTTCTGCCGCGCCCGGGTGGGCTCGACGACGGTGCGGGAGCTGCAGCGGTGCACGGTGCAGCGCCAGGGACACCTGGTCGAGGTCGAGGTGCGCGCCGACGCCTTCTGCCACTCGATGGTGCGCTCGCTGGTCGGTGCGCTGATCGCGGTGGGCTCGGGGCGCGAGACGTCCGACTGGCCCGCCACGCTGCTGCACCGACGGGTCCGCGCCCACGACGTCACCGTGGCGCCCGCGAAGGGCCTCACCCTGGTCGAGGTCGGCTACCCGCCGCCCGAGCAGTACGCCGCCCGGGCGGCCGAGACCCGCGCCGTCCGCGTGCCGTTGGTGGTGCCCGCCCGCGAGCTGGACCCGAGCTGAGGCCCCAGCGGTTCTCCAGCCCGCTGTGGCGTCCGCGGGCGTCCGCGGCCCTCCCGTCCCGAACGACCCGGGCCGGCCGTGATCACGGCGGTACGGCTGCGATCGCGGGCGGAGCAGCGACCATTCCGCCGTGATCGACGTCGGGTCGGGGTCAGTGCAGGCCGCTGACGCCGGGATTCAGCAGGCCGTCGGGATCGAGGGCGGTCTTCACCCTCTGCTGCAGCGCCATCACCTCGGGCCCGATCTGGCTCTCCAGCCACTCCTTCTTGAGGTGGCCCACACCGTGTTCGCCGGTGATGGTGCCGCCGAGTGACACGGCGAGGTCCATGATCGCGCCGAAGGCGACGCGGGCACGGGCCATGGCCTCGGGGTCGCCGCGGTCGACCACGATCACCGGGTGGGTGTTGCCGTCACCCGCGTGCGCGACGACCGCGATCTCGATGTCGTTCTGCGACGAGATCTGCGCGATGCCCGCCAACAGGTCGGGCAACGAGGGCACCGGCACGCCGGTGTCCTCGAGCAGGTTGGTGCCGCGGCGCTCGAGCGCAACCAGCGCGAGCCGGCGGGCCGACACCAACGCCTCGCCCTCCACCTCGTCGGTGGTCGAGTAGACCTCCGCGGCGCCGGCCTGCTCGCAGCACCGGGCGATCTCGGCGATCTCGGCCTCGCCCCCCGCGCCACCGGCGTCGGATCGCGCGAGCAGGAGCGCTCCAGCGGAGCGATCCAATCCCATCGCGGTCATGTCCTCGACGGCGTTGACCGACACGCTGTCCATGAGCTCGAGCATCGAGGGCCGTAGCGCCGACATGATCGCCACGGTGGCGTCGGCGGCCGCGGCGGTGGACGCGAACGTCGCGACCAACGTGGCCGGCACCCGCGGCGCCGGCAGCAGCCGGGAGGTGATCTCGGTGACGATCCCCAGCGATCCCTCGCTGCCGACGAACAGGTCCTTGAGCGACAGCCCGGCGACGTTCTTCACCAGCGGCGCGCCGAGGCGCACCACCGTGCCGTCGACCAGGACGACCTCGAGGGCGAGCAGGAAGTCGCGGGTGACGCCGTACTTCACGCAGCACAGCCCGCCGGCGTTGGTCGCGACGTTGCCGCCGATCGAGCACATCTCGAACGACGACGGGTCCGGTGGGTACCAGAGGCCGTGGTGCGCGGCGGCCGCCTTGACGTCGGTGTTGAGCGCTCCAGGTTGCGCGACGACCACACGGAGCCTGGGGTCGACCTCCACCGTCGTCATCCGCTCCAGCGAGAGTGTGATCGCTCCAGCGATCCCGCGGGACCCGCCGGACAGTGACGTCCCGGCACCGCGGGGCACCACCGGCACCCGGTGCCGGGTCGCCCAGCGCATCACCTCCGTGACCTCGGCGGTGTCGCGGGGACGGACCACCGCGAGCGGTGTCTCGCAGGCGGGGTCGTGCGACCAGTCCCAGCGGTACTGCTCGAGCGTCGCGGGCTCGGTGGTCACGATGTCCGCGGGCAGCTCGGACAGGGCGTCGGTGGCCGTCACGGTGGTCGTCACGGTTGTCGAGTCTCGGAGCCGCGCAGGCAAATGACAAGCACCGCGCAAGGTCGGCTCCCTAACCTCGTCGGCATGGGCGGCAGCATCGAGGTCAACGGCGTACGGCGGGTCCTCCCGGACGGACGGGTGCTCTTCGACGACGTCCGCTTCCGGGTGGGGGAGGGCGCGAAGGCGGCCCTGGTCGGTGCGAACGGTGCCGGCAAGACCACCCTGCTGCGGATCATGGCGGGCGACGACGCCGCCGACGGCGGCAGCGTCCACGTCTCCGGCGGCAACGGCAAGGCCGCCGTGATGCGGCAGTTCATCGGGTCGGTGCGCGACGAGACGACGGTCGAGCAGTTCCTGATCAGCCTCGCCGACCCGGCCGCGAAGGCGGCGTGGACCGAGCTCGCCGCGTCCGAGCTGGCGCTCATGGAAGCCGATGACGAGCCCACCCAACTGCGCTACGCCCACGCGCTCACCAACTGGGGCGAGGCGCACGGCTACGAGCTCGAGGTCCTCTGGGACACCGTCACGGTGGCCGCGCTGGGGCTGCCGTTCGTCACCGCCAAGTACCGGGAGGTGCGCACGCTGTCCGGCGGCGAGCAGAAGCGGCTCGCCCTGGAACTGCTGCTGCGCGGCCCGGAGCAGGTCCTGCTGCTCGACGAACCCGACAACTACCTCGACGTGCCCGGCAAACGCTGGCTGGAGCAGCGGCTGGTCGAGACCGGCAAGACGGTGCTGTTCGTCAGCCACGACCGCGAGCTGCTCGCACGGGTCGCGAACCGGGTCGTCACCGTCGAGGGCGGGTCGGCCTGGACCCACGGCGGCAGCTGGGCGAGCTACCCCGACGCCCGCACCGCGCGGCACGAACGGATGGCCGAGCTGCTCAAGCGGTGGGACGAGGAGCACCAGCGGCTCGTCGACCTGGTCCGCACGCTGCAGATCCAGGCGTCGATCTCGCCGGACATGGCCGCCAAGTACAAGGCGATGCAGACCCGGTTGGCGAAGTTCGAGGAGAAGGGTTCACCGCCCCCGCCGCCGGAGGAGCAGAAGGTGACGATGCGGCTGCGCGGCTCGCGCACCGGCAAGCGGGTCGTCCGGTTCGAGGGGCTCGGGCTCCCGCAGCTCGACCCGCCCGTCCGGCCGTTCAGCCTGGAGATCTTCTACGGCGAGCGGGTGGCCCTGCTCGGCGGCAACGGTGCCGGCAAGAGCCACCTGCTGCGGATCCTCGCCGGCGAGCACGTGCCGCACGACGGGTCGGCCACCCTGGGTGCGCGCGTCGTCCCCGGGATGTTCGCGCAGACCCACGCCCACCCCGAGTGGCTCGACCGCACGCTGGTCGACCTGCTCTGGCACGGCGACGGCACCCCCGACGGCCGCCGCGGCGTCGAGCGCGGCAAGGCGATGGCCGCGTTGAACCGCTACGGGCTGCGCGACCAGGGCGACCAGACCTTCGCGACGCTCTCCGGAGGGCAGCAGGCCCGCTTCCAGGTCCTGCTGCTCGAGCTCGCGGGATCGACCCTGCTGCTGCTCGACGAGCCGACCGACAACCTCGACGTCGGCAGCGCCGACGCGCTCGAGGAGGGGCTCGCGGGCTACGAGGGCACGGTCGTCTCGGTCACCCACGACCGGTGGTTCGCCCGCGGCTTCGACCGGTTCCTGCTGCTCGACCGCGACGGCACGGTCCGGGAGACGGCCGAGCCGTACTTCGGCGACTGAGTCACCCCACCACGACCCGGCGAGTGGTCACCTCTGGTGCCGAGTGGTCGGAAAATCCTGACCACTCGGCGCTCGACGTGACCACTCGCCAGATCGGGTCGGGTCCGGTCGGGATCGGTCGAGCAGGTGAGTAGGTCGGGTCGGGGTCAGGCGGGGACCTTGCGGCCCGGGAGCAACCGCACCGCCGCGCCGGTGACGACGTCGGCGCCGCGCTGGCCGTAGTAGCCGGTGCCGCCGTCGGTGAGGATGGCGGCGGTGTAGCGGTCGCCGCCGAGGAACCCGGTGCTGTGCAGGCGGCTGCGGCCCTCGAGGCAGCACATCCAGCCCTGCTTGACCTTCCAGCCGGTGGTCGCGCTGGGGATGCCGAACCACTGGTTCCAGCCGTCGGCGCCGAACTGGGCGGCGTGCGCCATCGCGTTGACGAGGAACGGTCCGACGACGGGGTCGGCCTTCACCGCCGCGTAGAACCGCACCATCGCGGTCGCGGTGATCTGGGTGAGCCCCCACCACCCGGCCTGCGACGGGTGGCCGAGCCCGGTGATGCCGTACCGGGCCTGCACCCAGTCCGTGACGCCGGCGCCGCCCGCCCGCGGCCACAGCTGGGTCGCGATGGCGTCGTCGGACATCGTGATCATCCGGTACAGCTGGGCCGAGAGGGTCGGGTCGGACGCCGCGCCCGCCGCGAGCAGCCGGGCCGCGATGAACACCTTCACCAGCGACGCCGACGGGTACGCCGCGTTCACGTCACCCGCGGTGTAGAGCAGCCCGGTGGACCGGTCCAGGACCGCGACGGCCGTCCGCTCGCCGTTGGCCGCGCCGAACGCCGCGGCGGCCGCGACCGAGGCCGTGAGACCGGCCGACCGGGCCCAGACGCCCCAGATCGCCGCGCCCTTCGCGTCCCGGAGCACCAGGTGACCGTCGTCCTGCATCGTCAGCCCGCCGCCGGTGCGCCCGCGCGTGCCCGACGTCCAACTCGCCGTGCCGTTCGCCGCGCGGAGCACCATGTTGCCGTCGGACTGCACGGTGAGGTTCGCCGGCGGGTGACCCGCCGTGTGGCTGTTCCACGCGGCGGGTCACCGGCCGCGCAGGACGATGTTGCCGTCGGTCTGCAGGGTCAGCAGGTACCCGCCCCCCGGCGACACGATGGCCTCGCCGGGCAACAGCGGCGTGGCGACGGGCAGGGTCGCGGGCGGGGTCGGTGTGTGCCAGGCGGGGGTCGCGCCGGGAACCCCGACCGTGAGTCGCGCGGCAGCGACCGTGGCCACCGCCCCCGGGTGTCCCGCCGTGCCGGACGCCCACACCGCGTGGCCGTCGCCGGCGCGCAGGACCAGGTTGCCGTCGGTCTGCTGCTGCAGCATCGCGGTCGTGCCGGCGGCGGGGGTCGACCACAGCGTCCGGCCCGGCC
>CAXUNA010000235.1:5541-6318 GCA_964252095.1 uncultured Jatrophihabitans sp.
GTGGTGGTCACCGCGAGCCGGTACCGCCGGTCGGTCGACACCACGGCCTCGCCGGCGTGCACGAACTGACCGCCGCCGAGCGTCGGGCCCGGGGTGGTGGTCTGCCACACCGCGCGGCCGGCGGCGTCGGAGAGCACGAGGTCGCCGTCGTCGCCGAGGACCAGGTGCGTGCCGGCCGTCGGCCGGGTTCCCCACACCGCCGCCCCGTGGCTGTCGCGCAGGAGCAGGTTGCCGTCGGTCTGCAGGGTCAGGACGGCGTCGTCACCGATGCGGGTCCCGGTGGTCCACAGCACCCGGCCGGGCGAGCGCAGCACGAGGTTGCCGTCGGTCTGCAGTGTCAGCGTGTAGGTGCCGTTCGCGGACTGCAGCGTGTGGCCCGCCTCCAGCGACTCGCCGCGGTCCAGCCGGGACGGCCCGGCCGCGGCGGCCGGCCCGGCGACCGTCACCCCGACCACGAGGGCGACGACGGCCGTGAGCAGCACGACGAGGGCGGATGCGGACGGGTGGCGGGTCGATCGGACCACGGGCACGACTCCTTCGTGCGCCGCGCGGGCGGGTCGACGCGCAGGGACCATAACCCGACAGCTCGGGTGGTACGTGACGAAACTGGTGTTCGGGTCAGGTCAGGGCGACCGTCGGGTCAGGGGCAGGTGACGCTGAGCGACGCCGCCGAGCCGGTGCCGTCACCGGTCCACCGGACCGCCGCGCCCGCGCCGGGCGTGCCGGACGTGGTCCCCGTGAGGCGGGTGCCGTCGAGCGGCGCGAGGCCCGAGACCG
>CAXUNA010000236.1:0-6312 GCA_964252095.1 uncultured Jatrophihabitans sp.
GTGCGGCGGCGCCGAGCCCACCGCCGCGGCGCTTGCGCTCGAGGGCGAGGGTGAGGGCGCGCCGGGCGCCGGACATCCCGCGCGGGTGGCCGCGGGCGATGGCGCCGCCGTTCGGGTTCACCTTGGCGGGATCGATGCCCAGTGCCTCGGTCGAGACCAGGCCGACGGCGGCGAACGCCTCGTTGATCTCGACGAGGTCGAGGTCGTCGACGCTCCTGCCCGCCTTGGCGAGCGCGTGCTTGATGGCGTTGGCCGGCTGCTCCTGCAGGGAGTTGTCGGGGCCGGCGACGTTGCCGTGTGCACCGATCTCGGCGAGCCAGGTCAGCCCGAGCTCCTCGGCCTTCGCCTTGCTCATGACGACCACCGCGGCCGCTCCGTCGCTGATCGGCGACGAGGAACCCGCGGTGATCGTGCCGGTCCTGGAGAATGCGGGCTTGAGCTTGGCCAGACCCTCGGCGGTGGTGTCGGGGCGGATCCCCTCGTCGGTGGCGACCTCGATCGGGTCACCCTTGCGCTGCGGCACGAGGACCTTGACGATCTCCTCGTCGAACACGCCGTTCTTCTGCGCCAGCGCGGCCTTCTGGTGCGAGGCGGCGGAGAACTCGTCCTGCTGCTCGCGGGTGACGGTGTACCGCTTGTTGTGCTCCTCGGTGGCGGCACCCATCGCGATGTGGTCGAACGCGTCGGTGAGACCGTCGTGGGCCATGGCGTCGATCATCTCGATGGCGCCGTACTTGTAGCCCTTGCGCGAGCCGGGCAGCAGGTGCGGCGCGTTGGTCATCGACTCCATGCCACCCGCGACGATGACGTCGAACTCGCCCGCGCGGATGAGCTGGTCGGCCAGCGCGATGGCGTCGAGGCCGGACAGACACACCTTGTTGATCGTCAGCGACGGCACCGACATCGGGATGCCGGCGTTGACCGCGGCCTGCCGCGACGGGATCTGCCCCGCGCCGGCCTGCAGCACCTGGCCGATGATCGTGTACTCGACCTGCTCGGGTGCGACGCCCGCGTTCTCGAGGGCGCCCTTGATGGCGAACCCGCCGAGGTCGGTGCCCGAGAAGGAGGACAGCTCGCCGAGCAGGCGGCCCATCGGGGTGCGGGCTCCGCCCACGATGACGGAGGTGCGGGGCGCTTCCTGGGTGGTCATCCTTGACTCCGATTCGCCGGTGCTGCCGGGTGCTGAGATTCCATCGAGCCTATCGGCGCGGGCCCGGCGTCCGGTGTGAAACCTCGCACGTCGGTACCGGTCGGCGGCGGGGTCGGACACGATGTCGGCATGGACGCCACCGTCGCCAGCCTGTTCGTCAAGATCGACCACGTCGGCATCGCCGTGCCCGACCTCGACGAGGCCATCGCCTTCTACCGCGACACGCTCGGGATCGTCAGCGTGCACGAGGAGACCAACGAGGAGCAGGGCGTCCGCGAGGCGATGCTCGCGGTGGGTGACGGCACCTCCCGCATCCAGCTGCTCGCCCCGTTGAACGCGACCTCGACGATCGCGAAGTTCCTCGACCGCAACGGCCCCGGCCTGCAGCAGCTCGCCGTCACCGTCGACGACGTCGAGGCGGTCGCGACCACCCTGCGCGGGCGCGGCATGCGCCTGCTCTACGACGAGCCGCGCCGGGGCACCGCGAACAGCCGCGTCAACTTCGTCCACCCGAAGGACGTCGGCGGCGTGCTGCTCGAGCTCGTCGAGCCGGCCCGTGACGCGGGCCACTGATCGGCCGTAACCTGCCCCACTAGCCAGTACCGGTAAGGGTTACCGGTCGGTAGGTTCCGGCCATGCCTGACACCGACGCCATGGCCGCCATCCGCGACGTCCTCGCCCGTGCCGAGCAGACGACGTCCGACGACGAGCTCGCCACGCTGCTCGCCGGCCTCGCCGACACGCCGGTCCCCGCGACGTACGACGGCGTCGTGGTCCGCGCCGACGAGGCCGACATGTTCGCGGGGCTCGAGACCCGCGACAAGGACCCGCGCAAGAGCCTGCACGTGCAGGAGGTGCCGACCCCGGAGGTGGGTCCCGGCGAGGCGCTGATCGCCGTGTGCGCGAGCGCGATCAACTACAACACCGTCTGGACCTCGATCTTCGAGCCGGTCTCGACGTTCAGCTTCCTCACGCGGTACGGGAGGAGCAGCCCGCTGGCGAAGAAGCACGACCAGCCGTACCACGTGGTGGGCTCGGATCTGTCCGGAGTCGTACTCCGCGTCGGCGACGGCGTGACCAAGTGGAAGGCGGGCGACCGCGTCGTCGCCCACTGTCTGTCCGTCGAGCTCGAGGACCCCCAGGGCCACGACGACACCATGCTGGACCCGCAGCAGCGGATCTGGGGTTTCGAGACCAACTTCGGCGGCCTCGCCGAGCTCGCGCTCGTGAAGAGCAACCAGCTGATGCCCAAGCCCGAGCACCTGACGTGGGAGGAGGCCGCCTCCCCCGGCCTGGTCAACTGCACCGCGTACCGGCAGCTGGTCAGCCACAACGGCGCGAACATGAAGCAGGGCGACGTCGTCCTGATCTGGGGCGCCTCCGGCGGCCTCGGCTCCTACGCCACCCAGATGGCGCTCAACGGCGGCGCGATCCCGGTCTGCGTGGTGTCGTCGCCCGAGAAGGCGGAGATCTGCCGGCGCATGGGCGCCGAGCTGGTCATCGACCGCAACGCCGAGGGCTACAAGTTCTGGAACGACGAGGGCACCGAGCAGGACCCCCGCGAGTGGAAGCGGTTCGGCGCGAGGATCCGCGAGCTCACCGGCGGCGAGGACCCCGACATCGTCTTCGAGCACCCCGGCCGGGAGACCTTCGGCGCCAGCGTCTACGTCGCCAAGAAGGGCGGCACGATCGTCACCTGCGCGTCGACGTCGGGCTTCATGCACGAGTACGACAACCGCTACCTCTGGATGAACCTCAAGCGGATCATCAGCTCGCACTTCGCGAACTACAAGGAGGCGTGGGAGGCCAACCGGCTCATCGCCAAGGGCCACGTCCACCCGACGCTGTCCAAGACCTACCCGATGGCCGACACCGGCCAGGCGGCGTACGACGTCCACCGCAACGCCCACCAGGGCAAGGTCGGCGTGCTCTGCCTCGCCCCCGCGGAGGGCCTCGGCGTGCGCGACACCGAGCTGCGGGCGCAGCACCAGGACGCCATCAACCGGTTCCGCGACCAGTAGGGCGACGCACGGCCCCGGGCGACCCGATCCACCCCGGGTGGCGCCGTTCGAGGTGACGGCGGACGCTGTCTCGGGAAGACTTGCGGGCCAGTAGGGTGCAGCCCTGCAAGCCCTGCGGCAACGGCCGCGAGCGGACCGCGGAAGAGGACGACATGATCGAGGACGACAGCCGGCCCGACGTCGACGAGGTCGACACCGAGGTCGACCCGTCGGACGATTCCGACGCCGACCTGCTCACCGACGACGGTTTCGACCCGGACCTGCAGCTGGCCCGGTCGCGTCGTCCCGGTCGGGCGCGGCGCGTCCGGCCGGCGTTCGAGTCCTCGATGCGGGGCTACGACCGCGCGCAGGTCGACACGTTCGTCGCCGAGATCGAGGAGCAGCTGCGGATCGCCGACTCCGACCGGGACGAGGCGGCGGCCCGCGCGGCCGACCTCGCGACCCAGCTGGCGTCGAACTACTCGACCCTCGAGAGCCTCCGCAAGCAGGCCGCGAGCAAGCCGGCACCGGCCGCGCCCGCCGCAGCGCCGGAGAAGCTCGACCTCGACAACGTCGACCCCTACGTCCAGGACATCATCACCAGCGCCCAGCAGGTCGCGCGCCGCACCCGTTCCGAGGCCGACAGCTACTCCGCCCGGGTCCGCAGCGCCGCCGACGAGGAGGCCGAGCGGATCGTCGAGGAGGCCCAGCGCGACGCGAGCAGCATGCTGGTCCAGGCCCGCAAGCGCCACGGCGACCTCGACAAGCTGGTCGCGGACAAGACGCGCGACGTCGACGAGTACGCCGCGCGGGTCCGCGCCGACGCCGACGCCGAGGCCGAGTCCATCCGCGCCGAGGCGCAGGTCCGCATCGACGCCGCGCTGGAGTCCGCGACCACCGCGCAGCGCAACGCCGAGGCCCAGTACGGCGCCCGCGTCTCGGAGGCCGAGACGGTCGCCGAGCGCACCCGCACCGAGGCCGACGAGTACTCGCAGCGCCTGCACCTCGAGGCCGACGCGTACGCCGAGGACCAGCGCACCGCCGCCGACAACGACGCCGAGGCCGCCCGTGAGGCCGCGCGCGCCGAGGCGTCGCAGATCGTCGAAGCTGCCGCGGCCCGCAAGAGCGAGGCCGACAAGGAGCACGCGCGCCGCGTCGCCGCCCTCGAGGCCGAGACCGGCCGCAAGCGCCAGGAGGCCGACCAGCACGCGGGCACGGTCACGTCCCGCGCCCGCGCCGAGCTCGCCAAGGCGCAGGAGGAGTCGACCGACCTGCGGGCGCAGGCCAAGGCCGACATCGACAAGGCCAACCGCGAGGCCGCCGAGGCCCGCGCCAAGGCCGAGCAGGCCTCCAAGGAGCGTCGACAGACAGCCGAGGAGGACTTCGAGATCGCTCTGCGTCGTCGGCGCAGCCACGAGGACGAGCAGGCCCGTCGTCGTGCGGCCCGGGCGCAGGCCGAGGCGAACCAGTTGGTCGACGCCGCGCGGATCGAGTCCGAGCGCATCGAGCGCGAGGCCAAGGCCCGCGCCGACGCCCTCGAGGCGGCCCGCCGGCAGACCGAACGCGCGCTGTCGGAGCTGCACGTCAAGCTCGGCGCGCTGCTGCCGGAGCAGGTCGCGGTCTCCGCGGAGTAGCCGCGAACGCCTCACCGGGTGAGGCGTGGGTGAGGCGTGGGTGAGGCCGCCGTGAGGCCTCGGAACGGGTCCGGAGAACACGCCGTGGGCGACTTGGGCGGTCGCGCGCCGTCTGGGAAACTTCCCGGCATGGCACCGGATCGACTTCCCGCTCGCGACGACGACACCCTGCTGATGGGCGGGCCCGCCTCGGGCGACACCCAGTCGATCCCCGCGATCAACACCCCGGTGGCCGAGGACGACGGCATCGGAGGGCTGCTGCCCATGCTCGACGACCCGCGACGACGCTTCGATACCGTGATGCGCGGCTACGACCGCCACCAGGTCGACCAGTACGTCGGCAAGCTCGAGGACGACAACCGGCTGCTCGCGACCGGCCGCTCGGAGAACTCCACCCGGGTGTCGGACCTCGCGGCCCAGCTCGCGAGTGCGCAGGCGGAGATCGAGTCGCTGCGCCGCCGGGTCGCCGCCGCCGTCGAGACCATCGACCCGGACAACGTCGACGCCCGGGTGCAGGAGGTCGTCGCGCTCGCTCAGCAGGTCGCGCGCCAGACCCGCACCGACGCCGAGACCGAGGCCCTGCGCATCCGCGAGTCGGCCGTCGCCGCCGCCGACACGATGAAGGCCGAGTCGAAGGCCGACGCCGACCAGATCGTCGCCGCCGCGACCCAACGGTTGTCCGACGCCGACCAGAGCTACACCCAGAAGGTCGGCGAGGCCGACGCGCACGCCGCCGAGGTGTCGGCCCGGGCCGAGGAGGAGTTGGGCCTCGCCCGCGAGGAGGTGGCGACCCTGCGCGCCGTCGCCACCCGGGAGGTCACGGAGCTGCGCGCCACCGCCACCCAGGAGGTCGGCACGCTGCGGGCCACCGCGGCCGAGGAGATCGCCGAGGCCGCGACGACGTCCAGCGCGGCCCGCACCGAGGCCGACCGGGTCTCCCGCGAGGCGCGGGAGAAGGCCGACGCCGAGGCCGCGGCCAAACGGGCGCAGGCCGAGGAGGACTTCGAGATCACCCTGCGTCTGCGCCGCAAGCGCGAGGAGGACGAGGACCGCGAACGCCGCTCGCAGGCGCTGCGCGAGGCCACCGCGATCGTCACCGACGCGAACAACACCGCGGACCGGATCGTCCGCGAGGCGCGCTCCGAGGTCGAACGCCTCGACCACGAGCGTCACCGCGTGCACCCCCGGCTCCCCCGGCCTGCGGGGGGGGCGACGTGCGGGGGGTAGGGGCTAGTATTTGGTCGCCACCCTGCGGTGAGTGGCGCAACGGGCGGGATGGTGCGGGGTGTCCGTCCGTCAGCTCCAGCGACGCGTGACGGTGCGGCGCTCGCGGCCGGCCCAGCACGCGGTGTGCCAGTGCCGGCGGTCGCCGCCGTCGGAGTCGGCCCGCCACGCCACGACGTGCCCGAGGCCCGCCGGGATCAGCTGGTCGCACCCGGGGCAGCGGTAGCTGCCGTCACCGACCGAGGTGGTGCGGACCTCGTAGCTCTCGCCCCGGAACGACTCGACCCGGTTCACGCCCCCACGC
>CAXUNA010000237.1:0-464 GCA_964252095.1 uncultured Jatrophihabitans sp.
CAGCACGGTCAGGACGCCGTCGCGCAGTTGCTGCGCGCCGTAGACGCCGTCGACCAGCAGCCCGGGCAGGTCCGCGACGCCGCCGAGCCGGACGACGGTCTCGGCCTCGCGGCCGGTGATGAAGGCGATCCGGGTGCCCCGTGCGGCGAGGTCCCGCAGCGCCTCGACCGTGCCCTCGGCCGGGCGTGACGACTCGGGGTCCCGCACGATCGGCGCGAGGGTCCCGTCGAAGTCGAGCGCGACCAGCCCCGCGTCGAGGCCCGCGGCGAGCGCCTCGTACCGGGCGTCGTGGCGGGGATCGGCAGGCGTGGTGGTCACCCGGCGATCGTGCCCGATCGCCCCGTGCCGGGCGTGCGCCGGGCCGTCTGAACACGTTCACCGTCGGGACACCCCGGATCGGCGTCGCGCGGTTATGCTGCCCCGCGTGCCGGCCGCCGACGACGACGGGGACGTCCTGTCCAGCG
>CAXUNA010000237.1:474-6301 GCA_964252095.1 uncultured Jatrophihabitans sp.
CCACCTCTCGGATCTGCGCGAGCACAGCCCGGTCGCGGCGACCCTGTTGCCCGACGTCGTGCACGAGACTCCGGCCGCCGTGCTGCTGGTCGACCTCGACACCGGTGACGTCACCTTCGCCAACCAGCTCGCGAGCCACCTCGCCCCCGGGATGCGGCTGCCGATCTCGGTCGACGACTGGTCGCGCGCGGCGGGCCTCGAGGACATCAGCGGCCAGGACCTCGCGGGTGACCGCGGCGACGCCCGGCGTCCCGGCCGCGGCCAACCGCTCTCCCGCGTGGCGCGCGGGGAGCCGGTCATGGGGGAGGCCGTCACCGCCGCCCGGTCCAGCGGCGGCTTCGAACGCCGTGAACCCCTGTGGGTCGTGGGGCTCCCGCTCGACGACGCCCCCGGTCCGTTGGGGCGGCAGGCGATCGTCGTGTTCCTGCCGATCCGGCAGGCGGCTGCTGTCGCCGGGGCCCAGGAGTCCGCCGCCTCGCTGCGCGACCGCGCCCTGCTCGCCACCCGGATCTCCATCACCATCAGCGACCCCAGCCGGCCGGACAACCCGTTGATCTGGGTCAACCCGGCCTTCCTCGAGGTGACCGGGCGCACCGCCGAGGACGTCCTCGGCCGCAACTGCCGGTTCCTCCAGGGCCCGGACACCGACCGCGCGGCGGTCGCGGAGATCCGGCAGGCGATCCGCGACGGCCGGCCGATCACCACCACCCTGCTGAACTACCGCGCCGACGGCCGGCCGTTCTGGAACCGGGTCTCGATCTCGCCGGTGCTCGACGGCGACGGCCACGTCACCCACCACGTCGGGGTGCAGGCCGACACCACCGATCAGGTCGAGGCCGACCTCGCGCGCGAGACCGCGCTCGCCCAGGTGCGGATCGCCCGCGACCGGTTGGCGTTGCTCGCCGCGACCACCAACCAGCTGGCGGCGTCGCTGGACCCGACGGAGATCGTGCGGCTGCTCTCGGAACTGGTCGTGCCGCGGCTCGGTGCGTGGGCCATCACGCTGACCGTCGACGAGCACGGCCACCGCGCGCCGGCCTACGTGTTCCACCCGGCGGCGGGCACGGACAGTCGGATCCGCCTCGTCGCCGACGAGCTCGCCACCGAACTCGCCCACCTGCCGGAGGACCACGAGATCCCGCAGATGCTGCGCGGGGAAGGGGGCGCCACGCTGATCACCGCGTGGGACGCCGCGACCCGCTGGCCCGGTGGCCACGCCCTCGGTGAACTCGCGGCCACGATGGGTGTCGGCAGCGCCGTCTTCGCGCCCGTCACCGCGCGCGGACAGGTGCTCGGGGTGTTCGCCCTGGTCAGTGGACCGGGGGAGTTGCCGTTCGACCAGGACGACCTCGCCGTGATCACCGACGTCACCACCCGGGCGGGTCTCGCGCTGGACAACGCCCGGCTCTTCGCCCGCGAGCACCTCGCCGCCGAGACCCTGCAGCGTGCGTTGCTGCCGACGCTGCCGACGATCGACGGCCTCGACGTCAGCGCCCGGTACCTGCCGGCCACGGCGCGCAACGCCGTCGGCGGCGACTGGTACGACGTCCTGCGGCTGCGTGACGACCTCGGGGTCGGCATCGCGATCGGCGACGTCATGGGCCACGACCTCGCCGCCGCGGCCGCGATGGGACAGCTGCGGTCGGTGCTGCGCTCCTACGCCTACCCGGGCGCACGGCCGGCGGCCGTGCTCGAACAGCTGGACCAGCTGGTGCAGAGCCTGCAGATGGGCTCGCTCGCCACCTGCGTCTACGGCCGGCTGACGCGGGCCACGCCCGGCGGTGACGCCGAGTTCGTCTGGTCGAACGCGGGCCACCCGCCCCCGCTGCTCGTGACGGCCGACGGCGCGGTGCAGGTGCTCGTCACCTCCGCGTCGCGGATCGTCGGGGTGCCGTTCCACGGCGAGGAGGAACGCGGCGTCACGGGTCAGGTGCGCGACGAGGGACGGGTGGTCGTGCCGGCCGGCTCGACGCTGCTGCTCTACACCGACGGCCTGGTCGAGGAGCGCGACAGCGACATCGACGCCGGCATCGCCCGGCTGCGCGACGTGGTGCTCGAGTTGGGGGCCGACCACGCCGCAGCCGACCTCGTGCGGCTGCTCACGGAGCGGCGGTCGGTCGCCGAGCGGGGCGACGACGTCGCGCTGCTCGCCGTCCGCGTGCTCTGACCCACGCGGCCGCGGCTGTGACGGCCCCCGCCACGGCGGGCACACCGTGATCAAGGTGGCCTCAAGAAATGGAGCTGCCGTGATGTGGCACCGGGAGGTCAGGGCGTGATCGCCGTCGAGCAGGAGCTCCGCCCCGGCGACCCCGCAGCTGCCGCCCTCGGCCGCAGCATGGTGTCCCGTGCCCTGGGGTCGGGACCCGAGGTCGACACGGTCTCCGCCGGCGTCCTCGACGACGCCGTGCTCGCCGCCAGCGAACTGGTCACCAACGCGATCGTCGTCGCCCTGGAACGGGTGTGCGTCAGCGTCCACGTGGCCGACGGCGTCGCGCGCGTCGCGGTCTACGACGACGGACCCGGCACCCCGCTCGCCTGTCCGCGCTCGACCGACCGCCCGCACGGGCGCGGCCTGTCCATCGTCGGCCTGGTCGCCGCCCGCTGGGGCGTGTCGCACGAACCGCCCGGCAAGTGGGTCTGGGCCGAGTTCCCGGTGGCTCTGCCCGCCTGACGACGTTCCGTTGTCGCGCGGATCAGCAGCACCGGGTTGGCGTCACCGGGTCGGCGTCGACCTGGTCGCCGCCGCGGCGACCGCACGGTCGCGCTCACCCTCCGTGTCGGCTCCGGTCACGAACGCCTCGACGAGTCCGACGGTGCGGGAGTCGGGACCGTCCGGATGGCCGCGCAGGATGCCGGTGCCGAACAGCCGGGCGGCCTGCACCGCCTGCCGGGCGACCGCCGGGTCGGCGCGACGCCACGCCCGGACCTCCACCGCGGCCGACCGGACGAGCCACCGCGCGTTCAACCGGCGCCAGACCCGTCGGCTCTCGCGGCGCTGCTCGGAGGTGTTGTCCGCGGACAGCCAGGTCTTGAAGCGGACCTGCATCGTGTAGTAGGCCACCCGTTCCGACCGCTTGGTGATGTTGGCGTCGTGCTGCCGGTACCACGCGACCTGCCGGTCGATCGGCAGGAACGGGCCGTGCCGGCTCATCCGGAGGTAGAGCTCCCAGTCCTGCAGCTGCCGCATCGCGGGGTCGAAACCACCGGCCAGCTCGAGCACCCCTCGGCGGTGCAGCACGACACTCGACGGCCAGAGCGTGCCGGAGATCATGAGCGATCCGAAGGTGTAGGGCTGGTCGGCCCGCAGCGCGGCGAGGTCGAACCGGCCCATCCGGCGCCGGTCCCGCTGGCGCATCGGGTGCAGTCCCGGCGACACCGGGGCACCGGCGTCGTCCATGTACTCCGCGAGTCCGTAGACCCCGGCGGCGTCCGGCGCGTCCTCGAGGTGGGCGACGAGCACGGCCAGCGTGTCGGGCAGCCACACGTCGTCGGCATCGAGGAACGCCACGTACGGCGCGGAGGTGGAACCCGCGGCCAGGCCGGCGTTCCGTGCGCGTGACGAGCCGCCGTTCGCCTGCCGCACGAGGCGGAAGCGGGCGTCGCGCGCGACGTACCGGTTCGCGACGGCCGCGGTGTCGTCCGTGGAGCCGTCGTCGACGACGACGCACTCCCAACCCTGGTAGGTCTGGGTCAACAGGGAGTCCAACGCGTCGGGCAGGAACCGCGCCGCATCGAACGCCGGGACCACCACACACACATCGGTTCGCGCGTTGTCGCGCACACGGTCCTCCACGGCACCACGGGTTGGTCGGCACCTGCTTCGGCCTCGGCTGACCAGTACCCGGATCGGCCCCCCGGCATCACCGTCGGACGCAGCTGACAGCGCGCCGAGTCCGACGACCAGGTCACACCCTGCAGCGGAACAGGTCCGGGAACACTGGACACGACGAAACACCGACAGTGGAACCGCCTCGAGCGCCGTGGCCGTTGCCCGTGCCCCGCCAGGAGGAACCCCGCCCGTGATCACCGACATCAGCACGCCCGGCTCGCTGTCCGTCCCGCCCGGCGGCGTCGTCGTGGTCGGCTCCGGAGCTGCGGGCATCGCGCTCGCCGAGCACCTCGCGGCGGCCGGCCGGCCGGTCGTCCTGCTCGAGTCGGGCGAGGACAACACCGGTGCCACCCGCGCGGCCGGGTCCGACGACCTCAACACCGGCGTCAGCACCGGGCTGCCGTACCGACTGTCCGAGGGGCGCTCCCGCGTCCTCGGCGGCACCACCGAGCTGTGGCACGGCCAGTGCGTGCGGCTGCACGATCTCGACGTCGCCGACCGGCCCTGGGTGGCGCCGGGGGTCCGGTGGCCGTTCGGCCTGTCCGACCTCGATCCCTGGTACGACCGCGCCGAGGCGTGGCTCGGGGTGAGCGGCCGGGGGTACGACGAGCGGCGGTGGGAGGAACACCCGTCGCTGCGACCGTTGCAGTGGGACTCGCGGCACCTGTTGCACGACTTCACCGAGTACATGGCCGACCCGATGGTGGGTCGGACCCGTCGGCCCGCGCTGGCCGCGGCCCCGGACATCCGCGTGGTGCTGCGTGGAACGGTCACCCGGGTGGTCGTGCGGGACGACGCCGTGGTCGGTGTCGAGGTCGCGACGCCGGACGGCGAACGGCGGCTCGTCGAAACCGACAGTGTCGTGCTCGCCACGGGCGGGCTCGAGAACGCCCGGTTGCTGCAGCTCAGCGACCCGGCCGGGGAGGGCCTCGGGACCGGGCGGTGGCACACCGGCCGGTACCTTCAGGACCACCCGATCATCCGCACCGCCGAGGTGATCCCCCGTGACCACCGGGTGCTGCAGGACCGGTACATCGTGCTGCACAAGGGGAATCGCCGGTTGTTCCCCAAGGTCCGACTCTCACCGGAGGCCCAGCGTGAACACGATCTGCTGGACGCGACGGCGATCTTCGTGCACGACCACGAGTCACCCGCGCTCGACGCCGCCCGCCGGCTCGTGCTGGCGGCTCGCGCGCGTCGGGCACCCGACAACCCCGCTCGTGACCTGCTGACCGCGGCGCGCGCACCGGTGCCGGTCGTGCGTGACACCTACCGCCGGTACGTCCGCGGTCTCGCGAGCGGCACCCGTCCGTCCCACGTCTGGCTGCAGTTGTGGATCGAGCAGGCCCCCGACCCCGAGCGGCGGATCGTGCTGGGCGCCGAACTGGACCGGTTCGGCCAGCGGCGGGCCGAGGTGCGGTGGAGCGCGCTGGACCAGGAACTCGAGACCAGCCGGCGGATGACCCGCTGGATCGCGGCGGACCTCGAGCGACTCGGCGTGGCCTCGGTGCGCGAACTCCCGGCGATGACCGACGACGAGGCGTGGCGCGCCTCGGTCCTCGACGCCTTCCACCCGGCCGGCACGACGCGGATGGCCGCCCGACCCGACGACGGCGTGGTCGATGCCGACCTCGAGGTGCACGGGGTGCGGGGGCTGCACGTGCTCGGTGGCAGCGTGTTCCCGACCTCCGGTTACGCCAACCCGACGTTGACGATCGTCGCGCTGGCCTTGCGCCTCGCGGACCATCTCGCGGCGAGGAACACCGTCTCGATCGGGTGAGTCACCGGTGCATCGGGTCCGACCGTGCGGCGCGGATCAGGGCCTCGAGGGCGTGCGCGACCTCGTCCGGCATCCGGGTGGCGCGGCTGACGAGGTCGCGCAGGTTGCCGAGGCGCTCGGCCCGTGAGGTCGCGACGATGACGTCGGTGAGCTGCGGTTGGGCCGCCGCGCGCGCGACGAGGGCGTCGGCGAGTCCGGACGTCCCGGCCCACCGGGTG
>CAXUNA010000238.1:0-6256 GCA_964252095.1 uncultured Jatrophihabitans sp.
GGTCAGCCGCGATCCGCTCGGCGATGGTGATGGCCCGCCGCAGCTCGTCGTTGCTAAGGTGGCGGATCGCCGGGCGGCGCACCCGCTGATGCCAAGGCTGGCCGAGCGCATGGTCCAGGCAGACCCGCATGAAGCAGTGGTCGAGACGGATCGGCCAGCCCACCGTTCTCGCCATACCCGGCAACACGCGGCGCGTCAGGTCGAGCCAACGCGCCGCCAAATGCTCCCGCGTCATCGGCGTCGCCCATGACCGAGGCGCCGCTCATCCTGACGCTGGCGCTGCACGCGGACGACCAGGCACGGTTCGAGCGGCTGCGCCGGCTGCATTTCCCGCCCGACCGCAACCTGATCCCGGCGCACGTCACCCTGTTCCACCACCTGCCCGGCCCGGAGATCGAGGCGGTCCGGGATGCCATCGAGGCACGCTGCAAGATGCCGCCGTTCCTTGTGTCCGTTTTGGGCCTGCGTTTCCTGGGCCGCGGCGTCGCTTATGCGCTGGAGTCGCCCGAACTGACCGCCCTGCGGGCCGGCCTCGCACGGGAATGGGACGGATGGTTGACCCCGCAGGACCGCCAGGGCTACCGCCCGCACGTCACGATCCAGAACAAGGCCTCACCCGACGCGGCACGGGCGCTGCACGCCAACCTGCAAGCCGCATTCGCGCCGTTCACGATCCGGGCGGAGGGGCTGGACCTTTGGCGCTACATGGGCGGCCCTTGGGAGCAGCAGAGCCGCCATCCGTTTTGCGGCTAGTCCTCCTCCAACGCCGGGGCGCCGGCCAGCACGCCGCCGTCGATCACGATGGTTTGGCCCGTCATGAAGCGGCCGGACGGCGCTGCCAGGAACACCGCGGCGCCGGCGATCTCGTCCGGCTCGCCGATGCGGCCGAGCGGCGTGCCGCGCGTGCGCTTCTTGAGGTTGGCCGGGTCCTCCCACAGCGCCCGGGCGAAGTCGGTGCGGACCAGGCCAGGGGCGATGCAGTTGGCGCGGATGCCGCGCCCGCCCCATTCGCACGCGAGATTGCGCACCAACTGCATGTCGGCCGCCTTGCTCACGCCGTAGGCGCCGAGCGTCGTCGATCCCCTCAGCCCGGCGATCGAGGACACGATTGTCACCGACCCGTCCCCGCGCTCCGCCATGCCGGGCAGCACCATGTTGGCCAGCCAATGATTGCTGCGGATGTTGCTGCCCATGATGCGGTCCCAGGCGTCGTCGGGTATGCCGGCGGACGGACCGAAATACGGGTTGACCGCCGCGTTGCAGACCAGCGCATCGACCCGGCCCCATTCGGCCACCGTGCGGCCCACCAGCGCCTGCAGCTCCTCCTTGCGGCCGATGTTGCAGGCCTGCGCCACCGCCTCGCCCCCGGCCGCGACGATCGCGGCGACGGTCTCGTCCGCCTGGGCGGCGTTGCCCGCGTAGCCGACGACGACGGCGTGGCCCCGGGCGCCGAGGGCGAGGGCGGTGGCGCGGCCGATGCCGCGGGAACCTCCGGTCACGACGGCGACGCGGTGGGTCGGGGCGGTGTCAGGGGTAGGCGTCGCGGTGGTCATGACGTCCAGTCTGCGAGTCACGCCGCCATGACGCCAATGCATGTTCGGCATGTAACGTATGCGCGTGCTGGATGACGTCGATGTCGACCTCAACCTGCTGCTGCCGCTCGCGGCGCTGCTGGAGGAGCGGCACGTCACCCGGGCGGCCGAGCGGGTCCACCTGAGCCAGCCCGCCATGAGCCGGGTGCTGGCCCGGCTGCGCCGCACGTTCGACGACGAGCTGCTGGTGCGAGGCACCTCCGGGTACGAGCCGACGCCGCGGGCCGAGCGGATCGAGCGTGACCTGCGTGCGCTGCTGCCGCGGGTGCGGCAGCTGTTCGCGGGCGAGGCCTTCGACCCGGCGTCGGCGGCGGAGAACCACCGGCTCGCCGGAACCGACTACGCGGTCTGGCTGTTCGCGCCCTCGCTGTTCCGCGCCGTGCTGCAGGCCTCGCCGCAGTCCCAGATCACCTTCACCGCGTGGCACGACCGGGTGTTCGAGGACCTCGAGCGCGGGACGGTCGACCTGGCGTTCTACGGCCTGGCCGCGCCGCCGGGCCTGCGGGCGGAGCAGCTGTTCGAGGAACGGTTCGTGTGCCTGGTCGCGGCGTCGCACCCGCTCGCCGATGCGGGCCGGCTCGACCTCGCGGCCTACCTCGAGGCCTCCCACGTGGTCATCGACGTCGGCGGCGGGGAGCAGACCGTCATCGACCGGCACCTGTCGACCATGGGCCGCCGCCGACCGGTCCGGCTGCGGCTGCCGTACCACGCCGCTGCACCGGCAGCGCTGCCCGGAACCGCGCTCGTCGCGACCCTGCCGAAGCGGCTCGCCGAGACGTTCGCGGGCGACGAGCAGCTGCGGATCCTCGACGCTCCCGAGGAGATCGCCACGATGAGCTACCGGATGTCGTGGCACCCACGGCTCGACGACGACCCCGCGCACCGCTGGCTGCGCGACCGGGTGCGTGACGTTGTCGGAGGGCACGGTGACGATGTCCGTGACGACCCGTCGGGAGGCACGCTATGACGTTCGACCCACCGGTGCTGGAGTTCGCCGACCGCCGTGAGCTGCGCGCCTGGCTGGAACGGCACCACGCCGAGTCCGCCGGGATCCTCGTGCGGATCCCGAAGGGCGGCCGTCCGGGCCTGACCTTCGAGGACGTGCTCGACGAGGGGTTGTGCTTCGGGTGGAGCGAGAGCACCCGGTTCGCGGGCGACGAGCGTTGCTATTTGCAACGGTTCGGCCCTCGTCGGCGCCCCGGCACCACGTCGGCGCGCAACATCGCCCATGCCCGGGCGCTCGTCGCCGACGGGCTGATGACGCCGGCGGGGCTCGCCGCCCTGGGGTGGCCTCCCGGATGACGCGCTTGCGTTCGAGCGTGCTCCAGGTCCTACCGTCGCCACCATGACAGCGAGTGAGCAACACAGCGTCGGGTCGCCGTTCGGGTTCACCAGCACGGCGGCCGAGGTCCTCGCGGGGATCGATCTCACGGACCGGCTGGTCGTCATGACCGGCGGCTACTCCGGCATCGGCCTGGAGGCGACGCGGGCGCTCGTCGGAGCCGGCGCCCACGTGGTCGTGCCGGCCCGCCGGCCGGAGGTGGCGCGCGAGGCGCTTTCCGACGTGGGGACCGAGGGCGCCGGTGGGGTCGAGGTCGCCCCGCTCGACCTCGGCGACCAGGACTCGATCGCGGCGTTCGCCGACGGGTTCCTGGCCTCGGGCCGCGACATCCACCTCACGGTCAACTGTGCCGCGGTGATGGCGGCGCCGTTCTCGACCGTCGGGCCGGGGTGGGAGTCCCAGTTCGGGATCAACCACCTCGGTCACTTCGCGCTCGTCAACCGGCTGTGGCCGGCGATCGCCCGGGGCCGCGGCCGGGTCGTCGCGGTGAGCTCGACCGGTCACCGGCGCACCGGCATCCGGTGGGACGACATCGACTTCGCCACCGGCTACGACAAGTGGCAGGCGTACGGGCAGGCGAAAACCGCGAACGCGTTGTTCGCCGTGCAGCTCGACGAGCTCGGGAAGTCCGCCGGGGTCCGGGCGTTCTCGCTGAACCCCGGCGGGATCATGACGCCGCTCCAGCGTCACCTCACCACGCAGGAGATGGTCGACATGGGGTGGATCGATGCCGAGGGCAACGCTCTGGCCCGGTTCAAGACCCCGGAGCAGGGCGCCGCGACCCAGGTGTGGGCCGGGACCTCGCCGCTGCTCGACGGCCTGGGCGGTCTCTACTGCGACGACTGCGACGTCGCCGAGGTCGTGGGGCCGGACTCGACGTCGACCAGCGTGGGGGTGCGGCCGTGGGCGGTCGACCCGGTCGAGGCCGCTCGGCTCTGGACGCTGTCGGCGGAGCGGACCGGGCTCGACGCCTTCGCGGCCGCGTGACCCGGCCCGCCCCGGTCGTGCCGGTGTACGGCCGGGCGATCGACGCGCAGACCCGTTGCGCGCACTGGCATTCCGAGCTCGACGTCGTCGCGATCGAGTTCGCCTGCTGTCGCCGGTTCTACCCGTGTCACACCTGCCACGAGGAGACGGCCGACCACCCGGCGACGACGTGGTCGGTCGCCGAACGTGACCGTCCCGCCGTGTTGTGCGGGGTGTGCCGTGGCCGGCTCACGATCGGCGAGTACGTCACCGGTGACGACGCCTGTCCGCACTGCGGCGCCGGGTTCAACCCGGGCTGCCGCCTGCACCGTCACCTCTACTTCGACGGTTCCTGAACCGCCGGGGGCTGGACAGCGGCGACCGGCTGCAACAGGCTGGCCCGATGCGGACGCGCAAACCCGGGATGTGGTGGGGGACGGCGGTCGAGGCGTCCGACCCCGCCGCCCTCGCGCGGTTCTACGCCGAGTTGCTGGAGTGGCCGATCGTCCACGAGGAGCCCGGCACGACGGTCGTCGCGGCGCCGGGCGGGGAGGTCTTCCACGTCTTCCAGCAGGCCGACGGGTACGAGCCACCGACCTGGCCGCCCGTCGACGGTCGCCAGCGGCCGATGACGCACTTCGACTTCCAGGTCGACGATCTCAAGGACGCGGTGGCCGAAGCGGTCGCGTTGGGCGCGACCGTCGCCGACCACCAGCCGCAGCCGCACGTCCGGGTGCTGTTCGATCCCGCCGGTCACCCGTTCTGTGTGGTGCTCGACGAGGGCTGAGGTCCGGTCAACGGCAGGTACCCCACGTCGCCCGATCCTCCGACCAGCACGACGGCGAGCCCGGTGACCGCCGCGGCGAGCGGCACGAAGCCCAACGCCACCGCGAGTCTCGCGCGTTCCAACGCGACGGGATCGAGGCGCGTCGCGAGCGAGCAGTGCGGGACCCACTCACGAGGGTCCGTGCGGGCGCCGAACGGGTTCGGCCACGGCCCCGCCTCGACCACCGCGTGGACGGAGCGTTGCAGCATGCACAGCTCCGGGCAGTCGGCCGGCCCGAGCCACAGCGCGCCGGCGCGGCCGAACGTCCCGACCCGGTCGAGCGTCACGGTGATCGGAGCGGTGGCCGTCGCGAGCGGACGAAGCCGTTCCAGGAACGGCGGGATCTGTTCGACGTGCACCCGCACCGCGGCCAGCGTGATGTGCGGTCGGTGCCGCGGCCGCGTCGCGAGCCTCACCCCGGTCCGGCCGACCACCTCGCGCCCGGTGAGCACCACCCGGTCGGTGGCGGCGTCGAACGCCGCGCACACCACCGCGGTGGCGAGCGCGCTCATCCCGTGGGAGGCCGCGGCGGCGGATCCACGACGAGCGGGACCCCGGCGCTCACGGCCAACGCGGCGAGGTCGTCCGACGACAGACCGCGCAACGGCACCCGGCGGCCGTCGTGCAGTTCCGCGTGCGGAGCGGGATCGAGCGCCCAGGCGTGGGGCGTCGCGATGCGGGCCAGGTCGGCGAACGCGACCTCGCGGTGCCGCAGACCCCGCCGCGGCAGACGGATCCGGTCCGGCCGCACGTCGACGTCGGTGCGGGCGAGCCAGGCCACGCCCATGGCTCCGCAGGTGACACCCCACGTCACGGCCACCGGGCCGCCACCGAACACCGCGGCGGCGCCGGAACCCGCGCCCGCGACGAGGTAGACCGCGCCGAGCGTGCGCGTACTGAACCGGAGACGCACCGGTCGAGTATGCCCGCGGTCAGAACGTGAAACGGGTGCAGTCGGCCGGGAACGCGAACCACGCCAGCGCTCGACGCGGGGTGATCACGCGCAGCCCGCCACCGTCGTCGCCGGCCCAGGACTCCGGCCCGGGCTCGTACTCCGGGCCGTACTTGCCGAACGCGTCGGACAACCGGGCGCCGAGACCGTCGGTGTCCGCGCGGATGGCCGCGGACTCGCCCTCGACGATCACCACCTCGGTGCCGCTCTCGAGCGTGAGCGTCACGGCCGGGTTGTGCGTGAGGTTGCGGACGTGGCGGGTGGTCGGTGCGCCGTCGTACCAGAACCGACCGTCCACCCAGACGCCCCAGCGGGGGACGGAGTGGGGTGTCCCGTCGGGCCGGACCGTGGCGAGCCAGTAGTGGCGCGACGCACGGAGCTTCGCCTCGACCGCGGCCCACGTCAGCAGACCGTCGGTGGACGTGGGGATGCCGTAACCGTCGGGCATCTCGGGCCGCGAGCTCGTCGGATCGGTGGTCATGGCAGCGACCGTAGGACCGCCCCCCGACATCGGCTCCGGGATGCCCGGCGGAGAGGGCGCTGAGGGCCGGGTGTTGCCTACCTGCACAGTAGGCAAC
>CAXUNA010000239.1:0-6254 GCA_964252095.1 uncultured Jatrophihabitans sp.
GTGCCCGCGCGGGCCGCTCCGACCCGTTCCTGCTCGGGAGGGCATCGAGCACGTCGGCGAGGCCCGTGGCCCAGCGCGCGAGGTCTCCCTGCCACGGCGGGGCGTCGTGGCGCGGGTGGGCCTCGTCGTCGCGGGCGGCCGTCGTGACCGTGGTCGAGCCGTCGGGGTGCAGTTCCACCACCGGCGTGGTCGGCGTCGAGGCCCCGAGGCGGAACAACTGCGCGGGTCGGCCGGACCCCCGTGGGCCCTCGCCGTCGACCACGACGAGCTCACCGTCGTCGAGCATCCGCGCGACGGCGTTCTGCAGCGCGGAGCGGGAGAGCCCGGTGCGGTCGACGAGCTCCGCCCGGCTCAGCGCGATGCCGTCGACGAACGCGCGTCGTACCGCGTCGTTGACCACCCGGGCGGCGGAGCGGGGCAAGCGCGAACCCGACATGGGCGCATCGTGCCATCTCCGGGCGGGAACGGCCGTGCTCAGCCCACGTCGACCGGGGCGGCGAGGTCGGACAGGTCCAGCACGAACCGGTAGCGGACGTCGCCGCGCCCGAGCCGCTCCAGCGCCGTCGCGACCTGCGCCGACGGCAGCACCTCGACGTCGGCGGTGATGCCGTGCTCACCGCAGAACGCGAGCAGCTCCCGGGTGTGCGGGCGGCCGCCGCTGCCGGCCGAGGCGAGGCTCTTGCGTCCGATCAGCAGGTCGAGGGTCGCGATGGTCGTCGGGCCGAGGTAGCCCACCGAGCACAGGGTGCCGTCGAGCGCGACGGCGTGCAGGTAGGGCGTGAGGTCGTGGTCGACCGCGACGGTGTCGATCACGAGGTCGAACCGGTTCGCCACCGCGGCCATCGCGGCGTCGTCGGTGGAGACGACGACGTGCTGCGCCCCGAGGGCGCGGGCGTCGGCGGCCTTGGCGGGCGAGGTGGTGAACACCGTGACCTCGGCACCGAGGGCGTGGCCGAGCTTGACGGCGAGGTGCCCGAGCCCGCCGAGGCCGACGACACCCAGTGCGGTTCCGGGTCCGACGCCCCACCGGCGCAGCGGTTCCCACACCGTGATGCCGGCGCACAGCAGCGGTGCGGCGCCGGCGGGGTCCAGCCCCTCGGGCAACGGATGGGCGAACGCGTCGCGCACCACGTAGTGGGTGGAGTACCCGCCCATCGTGGTGCTGCCGTCGTGCCGGTCGCGCCCGCCGTAGGTGAGCGTGGGGAACTCGACGCAGAAGTTCTCCTGGCCCGCGCGGCACATCGTGCACACGCCACAGGAATCGACGATGTTGCCGACCGCCACGGTGTCACCGACCGCGAAGGCCGTGACCTCGGGGCCGACCGCCACCACCTCGCCGACGAACTCGTGCCCGGGAACGAGCGGGAACGTCCCGCCCTGCTCCACCGGGGTGTTGAGCATGTGCAGGTCGGAGTGGCACACCCCGCAGTGCGTGACGCGCACGGTGACGTCGTCCGGGCGCGGCTCGCGGCGCGCGAACGTCACCCGCTCCAGCGGCTGACCCGGCCCCTCGGCGCGGTATCCCTCGACCTGCACGGTGTCATCCTCCCGTTATTACCAACTGGTCAGTAAGAACGGTACACCCGCGACCGGCCGGACCGGCTAGGGTCGACCCGTGCGCGATGCGGAGGCGACGAGGGCGCGGATCCTCGCGGCGGCCACCGAGGAGTTCGCCGAGCACGGCATCGCCGGCGCGCGCGTCGACCGGATCGCCGACACCGCCGGTGCGAGCAAGGCACTGCTCTACACGTACTTCGGCAACAAGGACGAGCTGTTCGACGCCGTCTTCGAGGCCCACGTCGTGGCGAACGTCGACCAGGTGCCGCTCACGGCCGAGGACCTGCCGGGGTACGCCGTCGCCCTGTACGACGCCTACCTCGCGGATCCGGCGCTCGTCCGGCTGGTCACGTGGAAGCGGTTGGAACGCACGCCCACCGGCAACCTCTTCGGGCCACTGGCCCGGCACGACACCGCGAACCACGCGCAGCTCGAGCGGGCGCAGCGCGACGGCGTGCTCGTCGACGATCTCGCGGCCGCCGACCTGTGGGCGATGCTGATCTCGCTGGCGGGCAGCTGGGCTCAGGCCTCGATCGTCCACGCCGCGAGCCGGCGGGAACGGCGCGCCGACCACGACCGGCGTCGGGCGGCGCTCGAGGTCACGACGCGTCGGGCGTTCTGCGTCGACGGTCGCGCACCACGCGGGTGAGGTAGAGCGCGACGGTGAGCACCAGGACGATCCCGAGGATGACCAGCAGGTGGCGTCCGTAGTCCTGCTCCAGCAGCGACTGGCCGGGCAGCGACTTGCCCTCGCGGTAGATCTCGACGAGGGCGAACGTGCTGACCAGCGCGCCGACGATGAGGCCGCCCTGGATGTACGCCCGCGCCCGGCCGGGGATCAACCGGGCCATGGCGAAACCGAACAGCGAGATGATCGGCGCGAGGATGCCGTCGTGCAGGATCAGCGCGGCGACCAACCACTTCAGCAGGTCGAGCGGTTTGGACGAGTCGGGCGACTGGAGGATGCGCACGGCCCCGTACGCGATCGCCCCGAGTCCGAGCGCGCCGAGCCCGATGCGCCACACCGTGGTCCGCTGGGTCGGTTCGTACGGCCGGGCCGGTGCGAGCTCGACGCCCGGACCGGCCTCGAAGGCCTCGTCGGAGGCCGGCAGGGCGTCCTCGCGATCGTTGCTCACTGCACGATCACCGACTTGATCCACTTGGTGTTGAGCACGCCCGCCCGGTTGGGCGCGATGAGTCGCACCGGGTAACCGTGGTCGACGGGCAGGCGCGTGCCGTTGAGGTGCGTCGCCAGCAGTGCGACGTCGAGGTGCGGGCCCTCGACCAGGGACGAGTTGAACGGCCCGTTCTCCTGCAGCGAGCTGACCTCGATGACCGACGACGACGTCGCACCCACTCGCTTCATGAGGTCCAGCAGCCGGAACCCCCGCCAGGTGGCAGCGGCGCTCCAGCCCTCGACGCACGCGATCGGCCAGGACTCCTCGATCGTCGCCATCTCGAGCAGGGCGTCGTTGTTCAGCAGGAGCTGGCCGGTCGGTCCCTCGACGATCAGCGCGTAGTTCGGCAGCACGGCGGTCTTGGTGACCTTGGCCTCGACCGCCGTGCGGTTGATCGGCACGCCGAGCGGGCCGCCCGACGGGCGTCGTGGCGCGAGCAGTGCGACCGACTCCAGCGGCGACAGGCTCTGCCCGACCGTGGTCACGACGCCGAGCCCCACCCCGGCGGCACCGGCGAGGAACGCGCCGCGGCGGGTGATCCCGCCGGGTTTCACCGCGGGCACCCACTTCGGCAGTGTGACGCCCCGCAGCGAACCGGTGTCGGCGGCAACGGTCGCCGGACCGTCGGAGGGTCGGGAGAGGCGGGTCCGCAGAGCCCGGACGATGACCGGCCACTTCACCGCGAGGTGCAGCAGGATCGAGCCGACCACCACGAAGGCCAGCCAGAAGTGGACCTGGACGAAGTTCCACGGCCATGCGTACCAGGTCAGGATGTTGAGGAAGCCGGTGACGAGCTCGACGAGTGCCGACGAGACCAGCGCCGCGATCGACAGCCGTTCCAGGGCGACCTTCACGCTGGTGATCGAGGGCCAGGCGAACAGCCGCGGGAACACCGACCACAGTTTGAACAGGGTGAGCGGGAGCAGGGCGATGCCGGTGATGACGTGGACACCCTGCGTGAGCCGGTACCCCCACGAGGGGGTCGCCAGGATGGGCAGGTAGTCGGCCGGCCCGTACTGGTAGTGGCTGTAGAGGCCGGTGACGAAGCACAGCGCGAAACCGATCCCGAGGATCCGACCGGTGTGGGCGGTCAGTACCGGGCCGCGCACTGCAGCGGAGAAGCGGGGCCACAGCGGCGGCGGTCGTTCGAGGCGTTCCTTCAGACCGTGCGGTGCCATCCGTCGCCTCCTTCCCGTTCGAGGGTGCCGGCAGCACCGGGGTCAGTCAGACTGTACCGAGTGGTCCAATCGACAGTAGGCTGACCGTCATGACCGTACGGACGACGACGCCCAAGGGCGCGGCGACGCGGGCGAAGATCCTCGACGCGGCAACGGTTCTCTTCCACGAGAACGGTGTCGGGCCAACCGGTCTCGACGACGTGCTCGCCAGCAGTGGCACCGGCAAGTCGCAGCTCTACCACTACTACGGCGGCAAGACCGGACTGGTCGACCAGGTCATCGACACCCAGGCCGGACGCATCCTGGCGTGGCACACCGATCTGCTCGGCGGCGTGGACGACGTCGCCGGTCTGCAGCGGTGGGCGGACGCGGTGGTGGAGGCCGTGGCCTCGCGGCGCGGTGCGTACGGCTGCCCGCTGGGCTCGCTGGCCGCGGAGCTGGCCGACCGCTCGGACGCGCAGCGGGAGCGGATCGCCCGCGGCTGCGCCCGCTGGGAGGCGGTCATCGAGGCCGCGGTGACGCGGATCGTGACCGACCCGGGTGCGGCGGCCGACGCGGCCGCCGTCCTGCTCAGCTCGCTGCAGGGTGGCCTGCTGCTCGCGGAGACGACCCGCGACACCCGGCACCTGCGGCTCGGCCTCGACGCGGCGGTCGCCGGTGTCGCCCGCGCGACCGAGGTCGCGCCCCGCCGTCGTCGCTGAGCTGTTCACTTCCGTGCTTCGACGGCCGACCCCGCAACGGTTCTCCGCAGCGGTGAGGGACAGTGTCGGGGTGCCCGACGTCGTCGCCTCCGATCGCGTTCCGTGGCGCGCGCGGCTGCGCCGGCCTGCCGGCACCGAGATCGTGCTGGTGGTGTCGCTGCTCGCGCTCGCGGTGGTCGTCGCGCTCTGTGCCGCCTTCACCTACCGCTCGGGGATCCAGCTGTGGCTCGGGGTCGCGGCCGTCGTGGCGTTCGTCCCGGCGGTGCTCGCCCTCCGACGGCTGGAGGCGCGCGGCGCGGTCCGGCGGATGACGCGGTTGCTGTTCGGCACCGCCTTCCTGCTGAACCTGCTCGCGGTCACGGGGTCACCCGCGACGAGCGACGACGACTGGCGCTACCTCTGGGACGGCATCGTGCAGCTGCACGGCATCGACCCGTACCGCTACGCGCCGAGCGCCCCGGAACTGACGGACGTCCGGAACCCGACGATCTACCCGCCCAGCCACCACTGCCCGAACCACTCGTTCACCGAGGCCGGGAGTCCGCCCGACACGTTCGACGGCTGCACCCGGATGAACCGGCCGGACTCCAACACCATCTACCCGCCCGTCGCCGAGGGTTTCTTCACCCTGCTCGACCTCGTGACGTTCGGCGGCCACGGCAACGAGTTCTCGATGCAGGTGGCCGCGGGCATCGGCGTCATGCTGATCGGGTGGCTGCTGTACCGGCGGGTGCGGGCGCGCGGTGACCCGTCGTGGTGGGTGGCGCTGTGGCTCTGGTTCCCCACCGTGATCCTCGAGGCGACCCAGAACGCCCACATCGACTGGCTGGGCGTGCTGCTCGTGGTCACGGCGATCACGGCCGTGCCGGCGAGGCGGGCGGTGCTGCGCGGGGTGCTCATCGGCGCCGCCGTGGGGGTGAAGCTCTACCCCGGCCTGGTCGGCGCCTCGATGGTGAAGCGGCGCCCGGTCGCGTTGATCGGATCGGCCGTCGCGCTGTTCGCGCTGACCTACGTGCCGCACGTGCTCGCGGTGGGCCCCGGAGTGGTGGGTTTCCTCCCCGGGTACCTGCAGCAGGAGGACTACGCCAACGGCGACCGTTTCCTGCTGATCTCGCTGGTCTTCCACGGCACGGCCGCCACGGTCGTCGCGCTGTGCATCGCCGCGGTCGCCGTGGCGTGGGCGGTGTGGCGCGGCGACCCCGACCATCCCGAACGCACGGCGGTGGTGACGTTCGGGGTGGCGATGCTCGTCACCACACCGAACCAGCCCTGGTACGGCCTGCTGCTCGTCGCCCTGGCCGTGCTCGCCCACCGTCCGGAGTGGTTGGTGTTCGGGCCGGTGATGGGGTTCTTCTACCTCGTCAACGACCACGTCCCGGACACCCAGCTGGTCGGCCGGTGGCTGTGGATCGTCGCCCTGCTCGTCGTGGTGGGCACGACGGTGGGCCGGGAGCTCAGCGGCCGGCCGCGCGCCAGCCGCCCGGACCCGGTCGCCACGTCGGCCGCGTGAGCGCGGCGGGCGGCGCGCCGCTCGACGGCCCGGTCAAGCTGGCGGTCGGTTCACAGATGACGCCCAACAGTTCCAGCGTCACCTGGATCGAAACCCGACCGGATGGCACGTTCAGCGTCTCATCTAAATG
>CAXUNA010000240.1:0-6225 GCA_964252095.1 uncultured Jatrophihabitans sp.
GCGGCCCCCAGCAGCGCGGCGAACTCGCGCGCGCGTTCGGCCCACGACGGCCCCGCTCCCCGCTCCCGCTCCCCGGGTCGCGCCGCGGCGGACACGACGGCCGCCACGAACCCCCCGGCGTCGACGACCGCGACGCCGGGGTGGTCGGTGAGGTCCTGGAACCCGCCGGTGGGCGTGGCGACGACGGCGCGGCCGGCGGCGAGGTACTCGTAGGCCTTGATCGCGTCCAGGCTGAGGGTGAAACCGGTGACCTGGTGCGGACAGATGAGCACGTCGAACGCGACCGACCACGCGGGGACCTCGGCGGCCGGGCGGGGACCGTGGAACACGATCCCCGCGTCTGCCAGCCGGATCCGGGCCGCGGGCGGCAGGTGATCGGGGCCGACGAGGTGCACTGTCCCGATCCGCGGGTCGTTCGCCAGCGCGACCAGGACGTCGACGTCGAGGCGCTCGGCGTGCAGGGTCCCGACGTAGCCGACGTGTGGACCGGAGCCGGTCAGAGCGACAGGAACGGCCGACCGGTAGGCCCCGACGTCGGCCGCGTTGCGGACGACGGCCGGGCGGCGGGCGTACCGCGTCTCCCACCGACTCCGGAGGACATCGCTGCACACGACAACGGTGGCGCGTGCGGTGAGCCGGTCCTCGGCGCGCACCAGGCGTCGGTGCTCGCGCGGCGTGGCGACCGCCTCCCGCCAGTCGTCGGTGACGTCGTACAGGGCGGGGTACCCGTCGATGCACAGTGCACCGATCGGCGCGTCGTTGACCCAGAGCCGGTCGGCGCCGCGCAGAGCGCGCACCCGCAGCGCGAGGGCGACGGTGCGCAGTCCACCCCACCGGCGCGGCACGAACAGGGACGGGCGGACGACGTCGACACCGGGCAACGGACTGAAGCGACGGCCCCGGCCGGGCCGGGCCGGTTCGACGAAGACGATCCGCCCGACCAGGCCCTGCGCGACGAGCTCGGCGGTGAGGTGCTGGTTGCGGCGCCACACGTCGTCCCACGGCTCGAGACTGAGCAGCGCGACCGACGTGAGCATGCGGGCCAGGCTGCCACAGATGCGCGTGCGGAACCCGCCCGGATCGAGGAATCCCTGCCGGACAAGGGGCTCCGGGCCCGCGCCGTCGCCTTCTACCTGCCGCAGTACCACCCGGTGCCGGAGAACGACGCCTGGTGGGGGCCGGGCTTCACCGAGTGGACCAACGTCACCCGCGCCCGCCCGCTCTACCGGGGGCACCGGCAGCCGCACCTGCCGGCCGATCTCGGTTTCTACGACCTGCGGGTGGCGGAGACCCGGCAGGCCCAGGCCGAGCTCGCGCGCGCCGCGGGAGTGGAAGCCTTCTGCTACTGGCACTACTGGTTCGGCGACGGCCGTCGGATCCTCGAGCGGCCGTTCGCCGAGGTGCTGGCGGGCGGCGAGCCCGACCTCTCCTTCTGCCTGGGCTGGGCCAACCAGTCCTGGACCGGCACCTGGCACGGGGCACCGGACCGCGTGCTGGTCGACCAGCACTACCCCGGACCCGACGACGACCGCCGGCACTTCGAGGCCGTCCTGCCCGCGTTCCACGATCCCCGTTACCTGCGGGTCGACGGGCGCCCGGTCTTCTACGTGTTCCGCCCGGAGCAGGTGCCGGACGTCCGCGCGTGGACCGACCGGTGGCGCGATCTCGCGGCGCGGGCGGGGCTCCCGGGGCTGTACCTGGTCGCGGAGCAGTCCGACCTGCTCGGCCGGGGCGTGTCCTACTCCCTCGACGCGGGCGGGGGATTCGACGCCGGGGTGTACGTGCGGCTGCCGGTGACGGTCTCGGCGCGCACCACGCTCGCCATGCGGGTGCGGCGCCGGCTCGGACAGCCCGAGCGGTACCCGTACGCGTCCCGGCCGGTCGGCGTGCCACCGCAGCTCGCCGGCCCGCGGGTGCACCCGTGCGTCTACCCCAACTGGGACAACACCCCGCGGTCGGCGCGGCGCGGGCTCGTGCTCGACGGGGCGTCACCGGCGGCGTTCGCGACGCAGGTCGAGGCCGCGGTGGAGGCGATCGCCGACCGTGACCCCGAGCAACGGTTCCTGTTCGTGAAGTCGTGGAACGAGTGGGCCGAGGGCAACCACCTCGAACCCGACCAGGTCGACGGCCACGGGTACCTCGACGCGCTCGCCCGGTCGCTCGGGGTGCCGTCACCGTGACCCGTCCGCTGCGGATCGCGATGATCTCCCAGTACCTGCCGGGTGGCAGCAAGATCGGCGTCGGGTACCAGGTCCACGCGCTCGCGAACGCCCTCGCCGACCGGGGACACGAGGTCACCGTCTGGAGCGCGTGCGCGGCGGGCGACGACGCGCGCTACCGCACCGAGCAGCTCACGCTCACCGGCGCGCTGCGGACCTTCCGGTTCGCGACCGCCATGCGCCGCGTCGACCTGTCCGGGTACGACGTCCTGCACGCCCACGGCGACGACTACTGGTTGTGGCGCCGGCGCGTCCCCGTGCACGTGCGGACCATGCACGGCAGCTGCCTGGCCGAGGCGGTGCGCATCCGGGGCGTCGTCGCCCGGACCCGGATGTTCCTGCTCGGCCTGAGCGAGGAACTCGCCTCGGTGGTCGCGGACCGCACGGTGGTCGTCAGCCCGGGGACGCGGCGGTGGATGCCGTGGGTGCGACGGGTGATCCCCAACGGCGTCGACACCGCGGTGTTCTCGCCCGGGACCTCGGGCCGCAACCCGACCCCGGCCGTGCTGTTCGTGGGGACGTATGAGCACCGCAAGCGGGGTCGGTTGCTCATGGATGTCTTCGAGCGGGAGATCCGGCCGGTCGTCCCGGACGCCGAGCTCTGGATGGTCTGCGCGGACGCCCCCGAGGCCGAGGGCGTCGTGCGGTGCGGCCGGGTGGGGCAGGCCGAACTGGTCGAGCTGTACCGCCGGGCGTGGGTGTTCTGTCTGCCCAGCAGCTACGAGGGTTTCGGCATCCCGTACGCCGAGGCACTCGCATGCGGCACGCCGGTGGTGGCCACCCCGAACGAGGGAGCCCGGTACGTCCTCGCCGGCGGGGAGGCAGGGCTGGTGTGCGACCCGGATCAACTGGGCACCGAACTGGTCCGGCTGCTCGGCGACGGTGTGGCGCGGGAACGGCTCGCCGCCTCCGGCCTGTCCCGCAGCGGCGTGTTCGACCTCGGCGCCGTCGTCGACGCCTACGAGGTCCTCTACCGGTCGGGCGGCTCCGGATGAGCCTCGACGACGTCGTTCCGCTCGGGGTGGAGACGCCGTTCCCCGAGACGGCGGTCGTCCCCGCGGAGCCCGGGACCGACCGGGTCGCGGCGGAGCGCGCGCGGCTGCAGGGCGATGCGGTCGGGGGTTCGTTCTGGACGTCGGTCCAGGTCGTCGTCGGCCTCCCGCTCGCCACGGTGGCGAACGTCGTCGTGGCCCACCTGCTCGGTCCGGGGGCCTACGGCACCCTCGCCGTCTACACGCTGGTGCTGGGCGTGCTCACCGCCCTGATGAACGCCGGGATCAGTGACGCGACCATCCAGTGGCTCGCGACCCACAAGGCCCGTGACGAGCAGGGGATCGTCACCGAGCTGGTCCGGCGGTGCAGTGGTTACCACCTGCTGGTCGAGGCCCCGCTGTTCGCGGTCGTCGTCGCGGTGCTGCTCCGCGACGCCGGGTGGGGCGCGATGGTCGTCGGTGCCGGGTCCGCCGCGCTGGTGCAGGTGCTCGGTACCAGTTCGGTCGCGATGAGCGGCACCGGCCTCAACGCGCTGGCCGCCAAGATCGCGCTGGCCTCGACCGTCGCGGGCCAGACCACGATCATCGCGGTGGCCGTGCGTTCCCCGGTCGCGTCGAGTGTCTTCGCCGGCCGGCTGGCGCTCGTGCTGGTCCCCACCGTGCTGGCGTTCGCCCTCGTCCCGAGGACCGTGCGCGCGGCGGTGGTGCGGCCGTTGCTCCCGCGGGCCTTCCCGGTCGGTTTCCTGCCGTACGCGTTCCGGACCTGCGCCTCCGGCGTCGTGACCTCGCTGGTGTTCGGCCGCCCCGAGCTGCTGGTGTTCGACGCCTACGGCCACGTCGAGCAGGCCGGCGTCTTCGCCCTGGCCGCGGGCATGGCCGCCCTGGTGACGGCACCGGTCGACTCCCTGCTCGGTCCGCTGCTGCCGGCCACGGCGGGTCTGCTCGCGATCAGTCCCGACCGGGCGGGCGCCGCGCTGCTGCGCGGTCTGCGGACCTCGGCGATGCTCGCGGGCCTGGTGGCGGCGATCGGCATCCCGGTGCTCACCCCCC
This sequence comes from uncultured Jatrophihabitans sp., assembly GCA_964252095.1. Classification (GTDB taxonomy): domain Bacteria; phylum Actinomycetota; class Actinomycetes; order Mycobacteriales; family Jatrophihabitantaceae; genus CAXUNA01. The sequence continues at coordinate 4,262 of CAXUNA010000240.1, forward strand.
TCCTGCCGGTGGTCTACGGCGACGCGTACGCCGCCGCGACGAGCGCGTTCGTCGTGCTGGCCGCGGTGAGCTGTCTCGGCTCGGTCAACCACCCCGTGCTCGCGTTCCTGCTGGCCTCGCGGCGCACCGGGTTGCTGCTCGGCGTCGCGCTGGTCTCGCTGGTGGTCGACGCCGCGATCGCCGCCGCCACGATCCCGGTGCTGGGGGTGGCCGGCGGTGTGCTCGCGTCGTCGGTGGCGCAGCTGGTCACGCTGGTCGTCGTCGCACGCCGGGTCGGGGAGTTGTTGGGCGTCGGGATCGCCGCTCAGCTCGGGGCGATGTCGTCCGTGGTCACCGCGGCGGTCGCGGGCGGTGCCGCGCTCGTCGCCGCGGACGCGCTCGGTGGCGGCTCGGCCACCTGGCGGGCGCTCGTCGGCCTCGGTGTCGCCCTCGTGGTGCTGGCGTTGCTCGGCCGGGCGGTGCCCGGCCAGGGGCTGCTGGCCGCCGACGTGCAGGTGATCACGCAGGGACTGCCCCGGCGCTTCGCGGGGGTCTTCACCGTCCTCGTGCGGTGGTTCGGCCTGCAGGCGAGAGAACGGTGACCCCCACGGAGGCGGACGGTGTCTGGATCGTCGTGGTCTCGTGGAACGGCCGGGCCGACACCCTCGAGCTGCTCGACACGTTGACCGACGTCGCGGCCACGGTCCTGGTGGTGGACAACGGCTCGGTCGACGGTTCGGTGGCGGCCGTCCGTGAGCGGCACCCGGGGGTGGTCGTCGTGGAGACCCACGCCAACCTCGGGTACGCCGGCGGCACCAACGTCGGCGTCGCGCACGCGGTCGCGGCCGGCGCGCGGTGGATCGCGCTGCTCAACAACGACACCCGTGTCGCCAACGGTTTCCTGCCACCGTTGCTCGCCGAACTGCGCCGGGCGCCCGGCACCACCGCGGTGTCGCCGGACATCCGCTACGCCGACGACCCCGACGCGTCCTGGTTCCGCGGTGGGCGGATCGACGCCGTCACGGGTTCGCCGGTCCACCTGTCGCCCGCGGAGCAACCCGACCCGGACGGCGGCCCGTTCGACACCGACGTGCTCAGCGGGTGCTGCGTGGTGGCGTCGGCCGCGGTGTGGCAGCGGGTCGGGCCGTTCGACGACCGCCTGTTCCTGCTGTTCGAGGACAGCGACTGGAGCCTGCGGGCCCGGGCGAGCGGTGTCGACCTGCGGGTGGTGCCCGCCAGCCGGATCGAGCACAAGGTGTCGAGGTCGTTCCGGGGCAGCGCCGCACGCCTCGGCACGTACTACTTCGCGCGTAACGGCGTCGTCTTCGCCCGTCGTCACCTCGGCCCGCGAGCCGCCGTGCGGTTCACCCGTTCCCGGGTGGCCGGACCGGTGCTGCGTGCAACGGTGCGCGAGCGGAGCTCCGGTGCGCTCGTCATGGCGTCGATCGGCCTCGCGGCGGCACTGCTGGGCCGGACGGGCCGGGCCGGGTCGTGGGTCGCCGCGGTGGCGTCGGCCTACGCGACCCGTGAGGTGCCCACCGCCGGGGCGACGGACGACGGCTCCGGCCGACGTTTCCGTCGCAGGAACGGCAGTTCCACGAAGCGGTAGGACAGCGCCGCCAGCACGAGCGTCACCGCCACCATGGCCACGGCGAGGACGGACCGGCGCCACGGCAGGTACGCCTGCAGCACCTCGAGCACCGGCACGTGGAACAGGTACACACCGTAGGAGCGTCGCCCGAGCCACGTCAGCGGCGACACGGACAACCCGCGTCGCACCGGGGAGGCGTGGTCGGAGGCCAGGTGCCAGAGCAGCGCGGCGGTGACGACCGCGATCGCCGGCGCCTGCCAGGCGAGGCCGGGGTAGCGCCCGACGTGCGCGGCAGCGAGGGTGAGCCCCACGCCGGCCACCAGTACCGCCCCGCCGACCCCGGCCCGGCCGCCCGGGCCGGGCACGCCCCGGCGCGCCACCAGCAGGGCGAGGG
>CAXUNA010000241.1:0-5962 GCA_964252095.1 uncultured Jatrophihabitans sp.
CGGCGGGCCGGTTCTGCGGCCGCCCGGGCCTCGGCCTCGGCCTGCCGCCGGGCGCGCTGGGCCTCGTAGGCGGCGCGCAGCTCGGCGCGGTCCTCACGCCACCGGGCGACGGAGCGCTCGACGTCCTGGCTCATGACGGTGAGCGGCGGGCCCTCCTGCGGGCGGCGGTGCGCCTCGCGGATGCGGCGGTTGAGGTCCTCGACGTGCGCGCGGACGAGTGGCTCCGACGGCTCGGCGGCGAGCGTCGTCCGGAGGTCCTGGACCTCCTTGCGCAGCCGCAACGACGGCGGCAGCAGCACCGACGCGTCGACGTTCTCGCGCCGCAGGAGCTTGGCGATCCAGTCCAGCTCGTTCTGCGGCCGGTCGATGTCCGGGATCGGCTTCCCGGCCCCGGGCAGGTTCTCGAACGCCCCGCGCGACTCGGCCTCGCGCACCTGCTGGTCGACCCAGGTCTGGTAGCTGATCCCGGGCGGCTTGCGCCGTGTCATGACGACCTCCCGTCGGTCTCGACGTGGGTCCAGTTTATCCGTCTGCCGGATCAGCTCTCGGCGCGGAGGATGTCGAGGGCGTGCTGGAGGTCGTCGGGCAGCGGGGCGGTGAACTCCACCCACTCCCCCGTGGCCGGGTGGGTGAACCCGAGCGTGGCAGCGTGCAACCACTGCCGGGTGAGACCGAGGCGTTTGGCGAGGACCGGGTCGGCGCCGTAGGTGAGGTCGCCGACGCACGGGTGGCGCAGCGCCGACATGTGCACGCGGATCTGGTGGGTGCGGCCGGTCTCGAGGTGGATGTCGAGCAGCGTGGCACCGCGGAACGCCTCGGCGGTGTCGTAGTGCGTGACGCTCGGGCGACCGCCTTCGACCACGGCGAACTTGTAGTCGTAGCTCGGGTGGCGGTCGATCGGGGCGTCGATCGTGCCGGCCGAGGGGTCGGGGTGGCCCTGCACGATCGCGCGGTACCGCTTGTCGACGGTGCGGTCGCGGAACGCCTGCTTGAGCACCGAGTAGGCGTGCTCGCTCTTCGCGACGACCATCGCGCCGGTGGTGCCGACGTCGAGCCGGTGGACCACGCCCTGCCGCTCCTCGGCGCCGGAGGTGGACACCCGGTGCCCCGAGGCGGCGAGGGCACCGACGACCGTCGGGCCGGTCCAGCCCGGGCTCGGGTGGGCCGCGACGCCAACCGGCTTCGACACGACGATGACGTCGTCGTCCTCGAAGACGATGGCCATCCCGGGGACGGGCTCGGGCGGCGGGGGCGGCGCGGGTGCCTCGACGGTGACCTCGAGCAACGATCCGGGCAGCACGCGGTCGGACTTCGAGCCGGTGCTGCCGTCGACCACGACGTCACCGGCGTCGATCATCGCGCCGGCCGTGGTGCGGGAGAAACCGAGCAACCGGGAGACGGCGACGTCGAGCCGGAGGCCGGCGAGACCCTCGGGGACCGGGAGCAGTCGGGTGCTCACGGCGCGGGCTCACCCCGCTCGTCGTCGCGGGCCTGCTTCTCGGCCTTCTTCGACGGCGCCTTGCGCCCGTCGAGACCGATCCCCCGCAGCGCGAGGATCACCACCAGCACGGCGCCGACACAGACAGCGGAGTCGGCGAGGTTGAAGATCGGGTAGCGCTCGCCGTTGGGGCCGAAGACGCTGATCCAGTCGACCACGTGGCCCTTGCCCGGCGACGGCGCCCGGAACAGCCGGTCGACCAGGTTGCCGAGCGCCCCGCCGAGCACCAGCCCGAGCGCGACGGCCCAACCGCGCGAGCGCAGCTTGCGGGCGGTGCGGAGGATGACCAGCACGATCACGACCGCGAGCGCGGTGATGACGAGGGTGAACCCGGTGCCCGTGCTGAACGCGGCTCCCGGGTTGCGGGCGACCTGCACGTAGAGCGCCCCGCCGAGCAGCCGGACGGGCAGCCGGTCGGTGAGGTTCGCGACGACGAGGACCTTGCTGACGATGTCGAGCGCGAGCGCGAGCGCCCCGACGATGCCGAACAGCGCGATCCGCCGGTGGCCGGTCGGCGGGGGCGCCACCGGAGCCTGGCCGGTGGCCGGGTCGGTGGTGTCGCGTTCGGTCACGCCTCCAGTGTCCCGCACCGGCCCCGTTCTGCTCCGGCGAGTGCGTTCAGCGGCGCTCCTGCAGCTGCTTGCAGGCGACGTCGAGGGTCGAGGTCGGGTGGAACCGCAGCCGCTCCTTGGGGATCGGCTTGCCGCAGTTCTCGCAGTAGCCGTACGCGCCGTCGTCGATCCGCTCGATGGCATGGGTGATCTGCTCGATGAGGTCGAGCCGGTTCGCGGTGATCGACAGTTCCTGTTCACGCTCGAACGTCTTGGCGCCGGCGTCGGCCTGGTCGTCGCCCGCGTGGTCGGAGCCCTGCCGGGCCAGGGTGTCGAGCTCCTCGACGGTGTGGTCGTAGTCGCCCTGCATCTCGGCCCGCTGGGCGACGAGGGTCGCCCGGATCTGCTTGAGCTCGGCCGCCGACCACGGCGACGGCAGCTTGGCCGGTGCCGTCTTCTTCGCCGGGGCCTTCTTCGCGGGGGCCTTCGCGGGCGCGGCCGTCTCGGCGGGCGGCGTCGTGGTGGCGGCGGGCGCGACCGGCTTCGTGGTCTTCGTCGCCGGCGGCGCCTTCTCCGCCGCGGCCTTCGTGGCGGGCGCGGCCTTCTTCGCCGGTGCCGCAGTCTTCGCCGCGACCTTCTTCACGGGCGCGGCCTTCTCGGCCGGTGCCGCGGTCTTCGCCGTGATCTTCTTCGCGGGCGCGGCCTTCTTCGCCGCCGTGACCTTCCGCGCCGGGGCGGCCTTCTTGGTCGGGGAGGCCTTCTTGGCCGGGGAGGCCTTCTTCGCCGCGGCCGGGCTACCCCCGCCGGCCTCGGCGGTCCGCCCGACCCGCTTCCCGACAGCCCGGAGAGCCCTGCCGACGCCTCGTGGCACCGCTGCCATCCCACACCCCTGCCGTCGAGCCCGGCCGCAGCCGGACTGCCCAGATCAGACATGACCGGTGGCGCGCCCGCGGCCGGAGCCGGGACGCGCCACTGTTGGCCCGGGAGAATACGTGGCCACCACCACACCGCGCACGCGGCCCGCCGCACGCCACCTCCCGGTCATCCCGGCGTCACCTCGTCGGGCCGACCGCCCGGCCTGAGCCACTCCAGGAGTCGGGGCGGCGCCCACGGACCGTTTCGGCGCCGCTGACACTCCTGGAGTCGGGCGTCGGGGGCGGCCCGGTCGACGCGGCGACCGTCTCGCGCCGACGTCCGGAACCCCGGTGCACCGGGTCGATAGACTGAGCGGGCGACGACGAGGACAGCGGGCGTCGCGGACCCAGCACGAGCGATCCGGGGACGGTGTGAGCCCGGGGCATGGCCGCGGTGTCAGATCACCTCCGAGCCCCGGAAGAACAGGCCGATCCGGCCCCAGTAGACCCGGACGCAGGACGAAGAGCGGGCGGCTGACCGGCACTACAGCCGCCAAGGAGGGTGGTACCGCGGCACTCCGGCCCCAGCGCCGGCGGGTCGTCCCTCCGGTGAGGAGTCAGCACCACCGACGCACCGGAGACGCAACGCCGTGACCTACCGCCCCGTCCCGCCCCACGTCGACCTGCCGCAGCTCGACCACCAGGTCATCGACTTCTGGCGTGAGCACGACGTCTTCGAGCGGACCCTCACCGCCACCGCCGACGGGCCGGAGTGGACCTTCTACGAGGGCCCGCCGACCGCCAACGGCATGCCGGGCACCCACCACGTCGAGGCCCGGGTCTTCAAGGACGCCCTCCCCCGCTTCCGGACGATGAAGGGGTACCACGTCGCCCGCCGAGCCGGCTGGGACTGCCACGGCCTGCCGGTCGAGCTCGCGGTCGAGAAGGAGCTGGGCTTCACCGGCAAGCCCGACATCGAGAGGTACGGCGTCGCCGAGTTCAACGCCCGGTGCCGCGAGTCGGTCACCCGCCACGTCGACGCGTTCGAGGTCATGAGCGAGCGCATGGGCTACTGGGCCGACTACGAGCACGCCTACTGGACGATGAACCCCGAGTACGTCCAGAGCGTGTGGTGGGCGCTGAAGTCGATCTTCGACCAGGGCCTGCTCGTCGAGGACTACCGCGTCACGCCCTACTGCCCCCGCTGCGGCACCGGCCTCTCCACCCACGAGCTGGGCCAGGAGGGCGTCTACACCGATGTCGTCGACCCCTCGGTGTACGTCCGGTTCGCGCTGACGTCCGGTCCGTGGGCCGACAGGGCCGACCTGCTGGTGTGGACGACCACCCCGTGGACTCTCATCTCCAACACCGCCGTGGCCGTGAACCCGGAGGTGACGTACGTCGTGGTCGAGACCGGCGGCACGCCGCTGGTGGTCGCCGAACCGCGGCTCGGCGCGGTCGCTGCGATGCTGGGCTCCGAGGGAACCCCCACGGAGCTGGGCCGGTTCACCGGCGCCGAGATGGAGTACTGGGCCTACCAGCGGCCGTTCGACCTGGTCGAGTTCCCCACCGAGCTGCCCGGCGGCGCGACCGCGAAGACGCCCAACATCGTCGTGCTCGCCGACTACGTCACCACCGACGACGGCTCCGGCCTGGTTCACCAGGCCCCTGCCTTCGGTGCCGACGACCTCGCGGTCTGCCGCCGCTACGAGCTGCCGATCGTCAACCCCATCGGCCCCGACGGCCGGTTCACGGCCGACGTCCCGCTCGTCGGCGGCCAGTTCTTCAAGGACGCGGACGCCCCGCTCGTCGCCGACCTCGAGGCCCGCGGCCTGCTCGCGAAGCACCTGCCCTACGAGCACAGCTACCCGCACTGCTGGCGCTGCCACACCACGCTGCTCTACTACGCGCTTCCCTCCTGGTACGTGCGCACCACGCAACGCTCCGCCCAGCTGATCGAGCAGAACGAGAAGACCAACTGGTTCCCCGCGACCATCAAGCACGGCCGCTACGGCGACTGGCTCGCGAACAACGTCGACTGGGCGCTGTCGCGTGACCGGTACTGGGGCACCCCGCTGCCGATCTGGCGCAACGACGTCGATCCCACCAGGACGGTCTGTGTCGGATCCCTCGCGGAACTCGGGGAACTGGCCGGGCAGGAGCTCTCGACGCTCGACCCGCACCGGCCGTTCGTGGACGACGTCACGTTCACCCTCGACGGCGAGGACGGCGTGTACCGCCGCGTCCCGCAGGTGATCGACGGCTGGTTCGACTCGGGTTCGATGCCGTTCGCGCAGTTCGGGGCGCCGTGGCAGAACGAGGCCGAGGCGAACGCCGCCTACCCCGCCGACTTCATCTGCGAGGCGATCGACCAGACCCGCGGCTGGTTCTACACGCTGATGGTGGTGGGGACGCTCGTGAAGGGGGAGAGTTCCTACAAGAACGTCGTCTGCCTCGGACACATCATGGCCGAGGACGGCCGGAAGATGTCCAAGCACCTCGGCAACATCCTCGAACCCCTCCCGCTCATGGACCGCCACGGTGCCGACGCGCTGCGCTGGTTCATGGCGGCCAGCGGGTCGCCGTGGTCGCAACGCCGTGTCGGCCACAAGGCGCTCGAGGAGATCGCCTCGAAGGTGCTGCGCACCTACTGGTCGATCGCCTCGTTCCAGGCCCTCTACGCGGGCGCCAACGGCTGGACCCCGGACGACGGCCTCGTTGCACTGGACAACGATTCGCACGTGCTCGACCGTTGGCTGCTGCAACGGACCCGCGACGTCACCGTCGAGGTCGACGCCGCGTGGGAGGCGTTCGACATCGCGCGGGCCGGCCGGGCGCTGTCCGATCTCATCGACGACGTGTCGAACTGGTACGTCCGCCGTTCCCGTCGCCGGTTCTGGGACGGTGACACGGGGGCCCTCTCGGCGTTGCACCGCGCGCTGCACGTCGTCACCCGGCTGCTGGCGCCGCTGGTCCCGTTCGTGACCGAGCGGGTGTGGCAGGACCTGTTCGGCGACGGCGCCGACGAGGGAAGACACGGCCGCACCGGCATCGACGCC
>CAXUNA010000241.1:5972-6199 GCA_964252095.1 uncultured Jatrophihabitans sp.
GGGGGGGGGCCCGCACGTTCGCGGCCACGGCGCCCACGACTCGGTCCACCTCGCGGCCTGGCCGGTCGACCGCGCCGGCACGGTGGCGGATTTCGTCGATCTGGACGGGCTTTCCCCAACCGGCGACCTCGTCGGTCAGGTCGCGCTGGTGCGCCGGCTGGTCGAGCTCGGGCGGGGCGCCCGGGCGGCGTCGCAGGTCAAGACCCGGCAGCCGCTCGGCCGGGTCT
>CAXUNA010000242.1:0-6191 GCA_964252095.1 uncultured Jatrophihabitans sp.
GACCCGACGTCCGACGCCCGGGGTGACGCCGCGGAGTGAGTCCGGCCCGGGGTTCAGCCGGCCGGCACCCGGCCGCGTTGGCCCTTCGCGTGGGTCAGCACCACCTGTTGCAGTTCCGCGGCCGCGCGGGGGAGTTCGACGTCCTGCCGGCGGGCGAGCTGGATCGTGCGCGTGAGTCCCGGCGGGGCGAGGCGGGTGGAGCGGTAGCGCGGCCCCACCACGGTCGAGGGCACGACGGCGGCGCCGATCCCGGCGGCGACGAAGCCCAGCACGGCGTCGAGTTCACCCCCTTCGACCGCGAACGGCGGTGTGAACCCGTGCTCGCGACAGGCGGCGAGGGTGGTCTCGCGCAGGTCGTAGCCCTCGCGGAACATCACCAGCGGGGTGTCGCGCAACTCCTCGATCGGCATCCGGGCCCGCCGGGTCGGTGCGGGGTGGTCGCGGGCGGAGATCACCACGAGCTCCTCGACGAACAGGGGTTCCGCGGACAGGCGGGGGTCGTCGTGCGCGCGCGAGTCCACCAGCAGCGCGAGATCGAGGACGCCCGCGGCGAGCTGCTCCTGCAGGTCGTGCGAGCCGCCCTCGGCGAGCCGGATCGCGACGCCCGGGTGCGCCGCGTGGAACTCCCCGATGATCGCGGGCATCAGCCCGGTGCACATGCTCGGCGTCGCCCCCACCCGCACCTGGCCGCGCTGCAGGCCGTCGAGTTCGCGCAGCGCGCGGCGGGCGTTGTCCGCCTCCAGCAGCATCCGGCGCGCGATCGGCAGCAGCTCGACGCCCGCGGCGGTGAGCTCCAGGTTGCCCGGGCGCCGGCTGAACAGCTCGGCCCCGAGGGAGCCCTCCAGGGCGCGGACCTGCTGCGACAGGGTGGGCTGGCTGACGCCCTGCTGCTCCGCGGCGCGCGTGAAGTGACGGGCGTCGGCCACCGCGACGAAGTACGCGAGCTGCTGCAACTGCATAGTCCGAGCCTATCGCGATCAGAGAGGTCATCGACTTCCCTTCTGAGCGGACGCGGCCTACCGTGTGGTCTGTGGTGAGCGTCGATCCCCAGCAGAAGTCCGGCCCGCCGCAGCGCGCCGGGGCCGGCCGCGTCAAGCTCGACCCGGCACGCCGCCGCACCGGCGTCGTCGCGTTCTGGCGCAGCAACATCGGCAAGAAGATCGTCATGGCCGTCACCGGCCTGCTGATGCTGCTGTACCTGCTCGCCCACATGCTCGGGAACCTCAAGATCTTCTTCGGGGCGCGCGACTACGACCACTACGCCGCCTGGCTGCGCACCGTCGGCGAGCCCGTCCTGCACGGCGCCTGGTTCCTCTGGATCAGCCGCGCCGTGCTGGTCGTCGCACTCGTCCTGCACGTCACCGCCGCGGCGCAGCTGTCGCGCCGCGACCTGCGGGCGCGCCCGGTGAAGTACGCGGGCGGCCAGAAGGCGCGGGCGACGTTCGCCACCCACACGATGCGCTGGGGCGGCATCGTCCTGCTGCTGTTCATCGTGTGGCACCTGCTCGACCTCTCGGCCGGCGTGGTGAACCCCGGGTACGTGAAGAACGACGTCTACGGCAACGTCACGCGGGACTTCCAGCACTGGTGGCCGAACGTCATCTACATCGTCGCCATGATCGGGCTGGGCCTGCACATCAACCACGGCTTCTGGAGCGCGTCGCAGACCCTCGGCATCAACAACCCCCGCCGGGACCGCGCGATCAAGGCGACCGGTACCACGCTCGCGTTGGTGATCAGCCTGGGCTTCATCGCCCTGCCGGTCGCCGTCATGACCGGACTCACGAGGTAGGAGCGGACGATGCCTGACTACACCGAGGGCGAACCCATCGCCGACACCAAGGCGCCCGCGGGCCCCATCGAGGACCGGTGGAGCACCCGCAAGTTCGAGGCCAAGCTGGTCAACCCGGCGAACCGCCGCAAGCACCGCGTGATCGTGGTCGGCACCGGCTTGGCCGGCGGCGCGGCCGGCGCCACGCTCGCCGAGCAGGGCTACCACGTCATCCAGTTCTGCTTCCAGGACTCGCCCCGCCGGGCGCACTCGGTGGCAGCGCAGGGCGGCATCAACGCGGCGAAGAACTACCGCAACGACGGCGACTCCGTGCACCGGTTGTTCTACGACACCATCAAGGGCGGCGACTTCCGCAGCCGCGAGTCGAACGTGCACCGGCTCGCCGAGATCTCGCTGCAGATCATCGACCAGTGCGTGGCGCAGGGCGTGCCGTTCGCGCGCGAGTACGGCGGTCTGCTCGACACGCGTTCGTTCGGCGGGGTCCAGGTGCAGCGCACGTTCTACGCCCGCGGACAGACCGGTCAGCAGTTGCTCTACGGCGCGTACCAGGCGCTCGAGCGGCAGATCGACGCCGGCGGCATCGAGATGCACGCCCGCACCGAGATGCTCGACCTGGTCATGGTCGACGGCCGGGCGCGCGGGATCGTCGCCCGTGACCTCGTCACCGGCGAGATCACCACCCACCTCGCCGACGCCGTGGTGCTCGCCACCGGCGGTTACGGCAACGTGTTCTTCCTGTCGACGAACGCCAAGGGCAGCAACGCTTCGGCGATCTGGCGGGCGCACCGCCGCGGCGCGTACCTCGCCAACCCGTGCTTCACGCAGATCCACCCCACCTGCATCCCGCGCTCGGGCGACTACCAGTCCAAGCTCACGTTGATGAGCGAGTCGCTGCGCAACGACGGCCGGATCTGGGTGCCGAAGCAGCGTGACGACCAGCGACCGGCCGCCGAGATCCCCGACGACGAGCGCGACTACTACCTCGAGCGGATCTACCCGGCGTTCGGCAACCTGGTGCCACGCGACATCGCCTCGCGGGCCGCGAAGAACCAGTGCGACGAGGGCAAGGGTGTCGGCCCCGGCGGGCTCGGTGTGTACCTCGACTTCCGCGACGCCATCGACCGGTTGGGTCGTCCCGCCGTCGAGGCCAAGTACGGGAACCTGTTCGACATGTACGCCCAGATCACGGGCGAGAACCCGTACGAGACGCCGATGCGCATCTACCCCGCCGTCCACTACACGATGGGCGGGCTGTGGGTCGACTACGACCTGCAGACCACCATCCCCGGGCTGTTCGCGATCGGGGAGGCCAACTTCTCCGACCACGGCGCCAACCGGCTCGGTGCCTCGGCACTCATGCAGGGCCTGTCCGACGGGTACTTCGTCCTCCCGCCGGTGCTGAACGACTACCTGGCGAGCAGCAAGCTCCCGGACGTCGACGCCCACGACGTCGCGGTCACGCAGGTCGAGGCCGAGACCCAGCAGCGCATCGACAAACTCCTGTCCATCAAGGGCACCCGCACCGTCGACTCCTTCCACCGCGAGCTCGGTCTGCTGGTCTGGGACATGTGCGGCATGGCCCGCAGCGAGCCCAACCTGCGCAAGGCGCTGGAGCGGATCCCCGAACTGCGGGCGGAGTTCTGGACCAACGTCGTCGTCCCCGGCACCGGTGAGGAACTCAACCGGGAGCTGGAGAAGGCCAACCGGGTCGCGGACTTCCTCGAGTTCGCCGAGCTGATGTGCCTCGACGCCCTGGCACGCGAGGAGTCGTGCGGCGGCCACTTCCGCGAGGAACACCAGACCGCCGACGGCGAGGCCGAGCGCGACGACGAGCACTTCAGCCACGTCGCGGCCTGGGAGTTCACCGGTGTCGGCAACGGGCCGGTGCTCCACAAGGAAGCCCTGGAATTCGAGTACGTCCACCTCGCGCAGCGGAGTTACGCATGAAGATCACCGTCCGTGTCTGGCGTCAGACCGGCCCCGAGGCCGAGGGCCGGATGGTCGAGTACCCCTGTGACGACGTGTCACCCGACATGTCGTTCCTGGAGATGCTCGACGTCCTCAACGAGCGGCTCATCCTCTCGGGCGAGGTGCCGATCGCGTTCGACCACGACTGCCGCGAGGGCATCTGCGGCTCGTGCGGCGTGGTCATCAACGGCCAGGCGCACGGCCCGGTGCAGACGACCTCGTGTCAGTTGCACATGCGCTCGTTCAGCGACGGCGACACCATCGACGTCGAGCCGTGGCGGGCCGCGGCCTTCCCGGTGATCAAGGACCTCGTGGTCGACCGCACCGCGTTCGACCGGATCATCGCCTCGGGCGGGTACATCACTGCGCCGACGGGCTCCGCGCCCGAGGCGCACTCCACCCCGGTGCCGAAGGACGACGCCGACCGCGCGTTCACCAACGCCACCTGCATCGGGTGCGGCGCCTGCGTCGCGGCCTGCCCGAACGGTTCGGCGATGCTGTTCACCTCGGCCAAGATCGCCCACCTGAACTCGCTGCCGCAGGGCCAGCCGGAGCGGGCGTCGCGGGTGCTGAACATGGTCGAGACCATGGACGACGAAGGCTTCGGCGGGTGCACCAACACCGGTCAGTGTGTCGCGAGCTGCCCGAAGGAGATCCCCTTCTTCAGCATCGTCGACATGAACCGCGAGTACCGCAAGGCGGTCCGCGGCGCGAAGTGATCTGACGGCTGGCACCTCGGCACAGGCCACGAGGGCGGCGACCAGCCGGCGAGACCGCCGGGGCGTGTCTCGCGACTGACGGTCGCGTTCGCCGGTCGGCTTAAGGTCCCGCGGTGGTCGGGTCCCGACAGAACTGCAGTGGGGGTACCCGACCCTCGTGGATGGTTGTCGTGACCAGTCCGTCCTGACGCGGCGGCTGGGCGTGACGCTCGCCGTGTGCCGGCTTGTGGTTGCGCTGCGACCACGATGCCGCCTCTCCGACCTCACGCGTGCCGTCCCGTACCAGCGCGGATGACCGTTGCGCGGTCGCCATGGCGTTGCGCTGTCGCGTCTTGTCAGCGTCGATGCACCTGGTTCTGCAGGGTTTCTGCTCGGGGTCGATGGTGGCGGGCGGGGTCCACCAGGGGGCGAGAGCGCCGGGGCGTGTCTCGCGACTGACGGTCGCGTTCGCCGGTCGGCTGAAGGTCCTGCCGGGCCGGGTTCCGAGAGAACTGCAGGAGGGGTACCCGACCCTCGTGGGTGGTGCGGTTGACCAGTCCGTCCTGACGCGGCGGCTGGGCGTGACGCTCGCCGTGTGCCGGCTTGTGGTTGCGCTGCGACCACGATGCCGCCTCTCCGACCTCACGCGTGTTGTCCCGACCCAGCGCAGGTGACAATGCCGCTGGTGCCATCGCCGCGCGTTGTCACGTCGCGTTGAGGAGATGCGCCGTGTTCTGCAACGGTTTCTGCTCCAGGTCGAGGTGGGCGGGTGGCGTCCACCACGGCATGCCGTCGATCATGTCCACGCGCCAGCCCCACTGCTCGAACGAGTGGTGGTGGTAGGCGCAGATCAGGACGAGGTTGTCGAGGTCGGTGTCGCCGTCGTCGCGCAGCCATTCCTTGACGTGGTGGCGTTGGCACCATTGCGGCGGTCGTCGGCAGCCGGGGAAGGTGCAGCCGTGGTCTCGTGCCCGCAACGCCTTGGTCTGGCCGGCGGTGGCGAACCGTTGGCTGCGGCCGTAGGCCATGATGCCGCCGGCGTCGTTGAGCACGACGGGGATGATCTCGGCTTCACACGCCAGGTCCAGCAGCTGCGTGATCGACAGGTCGCCGCCGAAGGCGGTGGTGACCCGGCCGGTGCGGTCCTGCAGCTGCTGCAGCGACATGGTCACCGCCACCGTGGCGGGCACACCGCCGGAGTCCGGCAACGCGCCGGAACGCAGGAACCGGTCGCAGAGGTCCTCCAGGGCGTCGTGCATCCGTTGCCCGGGGGTGCGGGTGTCGTCGCCGTTGGCGTCGGTGGGGCGTGGTGCGGCCAGCGGGGACAGCACGGTCTGCAGTTTGACGAGCAGGTCGGCGGTGAGTTCACCGCGCAGGATGCCGGTGCCGTCGTCGTCCTGGCTCAGCGTCACCGACCGGTTCCGGCGTTGCTGCCGGTCGCGGGGTTCGGGGCCGTCGGGGTCGAGCGTGTCGCGGGCGGCGCGGCCGGCGGCGGCGACGTCGGCGGGGTGGCGTTTCTGCGCGAGTTCGACCAGGGCGCGTTCGACGTCGTCGACGACCTGCACCGGCAGCCCGACCGGCAGCCGGGTCAGCGCCCGGTCGATGACGTCGGCGTGGTCGACACTGATCGAACCGCCGGCCTGGGCGGCGGCGACCGCCTCACGCACCGGCGGCAGAACCTGTCCGTCCAGCGACATCCGCGGTGCGCACGCCCGCGCGGTGCGCACGCGTCG
>CAXUNA010000243.1:0-6178 GCA_964252095.1 uncultured Jatrophihabitans sp.
GGTGACGGTGAGGTCGTCCTCGACGAACGCCGTCCGCTCCGGGAACCGCGCGGCGCGATGCTCTCGGCGCGGGCGATGGTCGCGAACGTCGCCCAGGTCGCGGCGATCGCACCGCCGCTGGTGGGGCCGGACGACGTCGTACTGCTGCCGTTGCCGCTGTTCCACGTGTTCGGCCTCGGCGCGGCGCTCGGTGTCGTGCTCTGGAACGCGACGACGACGATCCTGTCCGCCCACTTCGACCCCCGCACCAGCGCCGAGGCGATCGCGCGGCACGGCGTCACGGTCGTGGTCGGTGCGCCGCCGATGTACGCGGCCTGGTCCGCGCGCCTGGACCTGTCGTCGTCGTTCGCCGGCGTGCGGGTCGCGCTGTCCGGTGCCTCGGCGCTGCCCGCCGCGCTGGTGCGGGAGTTCGCCGCGCACGGGATCACGCTCTACGAGGGCTACGGGATGACCGAGACGGCCCCGGTGCTCACCTGCAACGCGCTCGGGTCCGAGCCGGGTGTCCGCGCCCGGCCGACCCCGGGCTCGATCGGTCGCCCGCTGCCGGGGATCGAGGCGCGCCTGCTCGACCCCACGGGCGACGAGGTCGACGACGGCGACCCCGGTCAGCTCACCGTGCGCGGCGACAACCTGTTCTCCGGGTACTGGCCGGCCGGCACCGGGGCTCCTGTCGACGGCTGGTTCGCCACCGGTGACATCGCGGTGCGCGACGACGACGGCAACCTGTGGCTGGTCGGTCGCACCACCGACCTGGTGATCGTCAACGGTTTCAACGTCTACCCCGCCGAGGTGGAATCGGTGATCGGCCAGCTGCCGGGCGTCGCCGAGGTGGCGGTGGTCGGCGAGCCCCACCCCCGCTCCGGCGAGGCCGTGGTCGCGTACCTCGTGGCCCTGCCCGGCAGCGACCTCGACGCGCAGGTCGTCCTCACCGCGGCCGGTCGTTCGCTCGCCCGCTACAAGGTGCCGAGCCGGGTCGAGCTGGTCGACGAGCTGCCCCACACCGTCACCGGCAAGGTGCAGAAGTGGCGCCTCTCCGGGGCCGCGGCGCCGGAGACGACGTGAGCCGGTGGCTTCCCCGCCGACGGCAGCCGACCGCGCCGCCCGCCGAGCACGAGGTCACGGTCGTCACCCGGGTCGGGTGCCACCTGTGCGAGGTGGCCGAGGCGGAGGTCGCGACGCTCGCGGCCGAGCTCGGGTTCCGGGTGGTCGTGCGTGACCTCGACGCCGACCTGACCGCGGCCGACCGCGCACGCTGGTCCGACCTGGTGCCGGTGCTGCTGGTCGACGGCGAGGAACACGGCTTCTGGCGGGTCGAACCGGAGCGGTTGCGGGCCGCGGTGGGCGCGTCGTGAACGCGGTCGACGCCGGGCTCGTGGAGCACTCGGAGCCCCGGATCTGCGGGACCGGTGACGCGCTTCACGGATTTGTGAACGCGTTCACAAGCGCGTAACCTCAGCTGAGTGCCGCAGGTCCTACCACATCAGGTGAGCAGGACCGCAGCCTCCCCCGAATCCTCCCGCCGCGTGGTCGGCGGATGACCCCCGACGCCCCGCTCGAGGGGATCGGTGTGCCGCAGGCCTCGCCGGACCGCGCCGTTCCCGAAGCCACCGTCGCGCGTCTCTCGGTGTACCTGCGGGCGCTGTCCGCGCTCGCGGACAGCGGCACCGCGACCGTCTCCTCCGACGCCCTCGCCACCCTCGCCGGGGTGAACGCGGGGTTGCTGCGCAAGGACCTGTCCTACCTCGGCTCCTACGGCGTGCGGGGGGTCGGCTACCACGTCGGCACCCTCGCCGAGCAGGTCTCGCGGGTGCTCGGGCTCACCGAGGACCGCGTCGTGGCGCTGGTCGGGGTCGGCAACCTCGGTCAGGCGCTCGCGGGCTACGGCGGTTTCGGCAGTCGCGGGTTCCGGATCGCCGCGCTGCTCGACGTCGAACCCGCGCGGGTCGGCACGGTCGTGCAGGGCTTGCCGATCCACCATCTCGACGAGCTCCCGGAGCTGGTCGAGCGCGAGCACATCTCCATCGCGGTGCTGGCCACGCCCGCGGCCGCGGCGCAGGACGTCTGCGACCGGCTCGTCGCCTGCGGCGTGCGCAGCATCCTCAACTTCGCGCCCGTCGTGCTGTCCGTGCCGTCCGACGTCGACGTCCGCAAGGTCGACCTGGCCGGGGAGCTGCAGATCCTGTCGTTCCACGAACGGCGCAAGGCCGGTCTGGCGCCGTCCACGATCGAGGCCCCCCGCGCGGCGGGGGGTGGCCGCCGGTGAGCGTGCTCGTCATCGGGCTGTCGCACCTGACCGCCCCGCTCGAGGTCCTCGAGTCCGTCACCCTGTCCGGGGACGACGTCGCGAAGACCCTCGACGAACTCACGTCCGCGCCCTCGATCGACGAGGCGCTCGTGCTCGCGACCTGCAACCGGGTCGAGGTCTACGCCGACGTCACGATGTTCCACCCGGCCGTCGCCGAGATCAGCTCCGTCCTCGCGCGGCGCGCCGGCACCTCGGTGGCCGAACTCGGCCGGCACCTCTACGTGCACTACGCCGCCCCGGCCGTGCAGCACATCTTCCGGGTGTCGGCCGGCCTCGACTCGATGGTCGTGGGGGAATCGCAGATCCTCGGCCAGCTGCGCGACGCCTACGCCACGGCCGTCGCGGCCGGTGCGGTGGGCACGGTGCTGCACGACCTCGCCCAACGCTCGTTGCACGTCGGCAAGCGGGTCCACACCGAGACCGCGATCGACCACGCGGGTGCCTCGGTCGTGTCCGTCGCCCTCGACCGCGCCGGATCGTTGCAGCAGGCATCGGTCGCCGTGGTCGGCGCCGGCGCGATGGGTGCGCTCGCCGCCACCACCGCGATGCGTCGTGCCGCCGGGTCCATCACCGTGGCCAACCGCGGTCTGGCGCGCGCCGAGCGGCTCGCCACGGCGGTCGGCGGAACTGCTGCCCCGCTCGAGGATCTCGCGGCGGTGGTCGCGGGCGCCGACGTCCTCGTCAGCTCCACCGGCGCGGTCGGCACGGTGATCGACACCGAGCTGGTCGGCGACCGCTCGGCCCGCCCGCTGCTCGTGCTCGACCTCGCCGTCCCGCGCGACGTCGACCCCGCCGTCGGCGAGCTCCCCGGCGTCACGCTGCTCGACCTCGCGTCGCTGCGGGTCATCGACGGCGCGGTCGTCGACGACGCCGACATCGTCGCGGCCGACGCCCTCGTCGTCGCCGAGCTCGACACCTACCTCACCGCCCAGCGGCAGCTGGCCGTCACGCCCACCGTCACCGCGCTGCGGGAACGGGCGGGCGAGGTGGTCACCGCGGAGATCGCACGCCTCGAGGGTCGGCTGCCGGGCATGGACGAGCGCACCCGCGCCGAGGTCAGCGCTGCGGTGCGGCGCGCCGTCGAGAAGTTGTTGCACGTGCCGACGGTGCGGGTGAAGGAACTCGCGGCCGCGCCCGACGGCGCCGACTACACCGCGGCCCTGCGGGCGCTGTTCGACCTCGATCCCGCCTCGGCCGAGTCCGTGGTCGCGGTGCGCGACGACGCCACCGGCGCGCGTGCGGTGGGCGGTTCCTCGGTGCTCGGCTCGTCGGTGCCGGAGTGGTCGTCGTGACCGCCGTGCGCACCTTGCGGGTCGGCACGCGCAACAGCGCCCTCGCCCGTACCCAGACCGACCTCGTGGTCCGATCGTTGCAGGTTGCAACGGGCGAGCCCGTCGAGGTCGAGATCGTCCCGATCGTCACCGAGGGCGACGTCTCGAAGGCCGCACTCGCGCAGATCGGCGGCACCGGGGTGTTCGTGACCTCGCTGCGCACCGCGCTGCTCGACGGGCGCATCGACCTCGCGATCCACTCGTACAAGGACCTGCCGACCGCGCCCGCCGCCGGGCTCGCCATCGGTGCCGTGCCGACCCGCGAGGACCCGCGCGACGTGCTGGTCGCCCGCGACCGCCTCACCCTGGGCGAACTGCCCGAGGGGTCGGTCATCGGCACGGGATCACCGCGGCGCGCGGCACAGTTGCTCGCGCTCGGGCTCGGTTTGGTCGTGGAGCCGATCCGTGGGAACGTCGACACCCGGTTGGCGGCGGTGACCGAGGGGCGTGTGGACGCGGTCGTCCTGGCGGCCGCTGGTCTGCGTCGGCTCGGCCGTCACGACGAGGTGACGGAAGTGCTGGACCCCACGCAGTTGTTGCCCGCACCCGCGCAGGGCGCGCTCGCCGTCGAGATCCGTTCCGACGACGACGTGGTCGCTGCGTGGGTGGCGGCGATCGAGGACCCGGCGTCACGGGCCGCGGTCCTCGCCGAACGATCTGTGCTCGCCACCCTGGAGGCGGGCTGCAGTGCGCCCGTCGGGGCGCTCGCCGACGTCGCACTGGGTTTCGCAGGAGACCAGGACGACGACGGCGAACCGGACGAGTTGTACCTGCGGGCATCGGTGACGGCGGTCGACGGCAGTGATGCCGTGCGGCTGTCCGCCACGGGCCCGCTCACCGACGCCGAGGACATCGGCCGGCGGCTCGCCGCCGAGCTGATCGACCTCGGCGCTGACACCATGATGGGGAGTTCCACATGACCCGAGTGCGCAAGCCGACGGGCCGCATCTCGTTCCTCGGCGCCGGTCCGGGTGACGCCGACCTGATCACCGCGCGGGCGGCGGCGGCACTCGCCGACGCCCAACTCGTCCTCGCCGACCCGGCCGTGCCGGAGTCGGTCCGCGAGTCGGCGGTGGCCGGGTCCGGTGCGGAGGTCCGCGTCGTCGACGCGGCCGGGACCGACGCGTCGAAGGTGGCGTTGGCCGAGGCCAAGACGGGTGTGACGGTGGTCCGGCTGGTCGCGGGCGACATCATGGCCAACGACGCCGTGGTCAAGGAGATCGCCGCCGTCGCCAAGAGCGTCGTGCCGTTCGAGGTCATCCCGGGCGTCGACACCGCCCGGGGTGCCGCGGCCTACGCGGGCATCGCCACCGGCACCGTCACCACGTCCGTGACCCTGTTGCCGGGTGCAACGGTCGACTGGGATGCCGTCGCCGGTTTCACCGGCACCGTCCAGGTCACCACGGACGCCGGCGAACTCGAGCGGGTCACGCGCGAGCTGGTGTCGGCGGGCAAGAAGCCGGACACCCCCGCCGCCGTCACCGCCGACGCCACCGGCTCGGGCGAGCACACGGTCGTGGGCACGGTGGCCGAGCTCGAACTGCTCGGTGCGGGCGTCACGGGAACCGTCGTCGTCACCGTCGGCAAGGCCGTCACGTCGGTCGACAAGCTCGGCTGGTGGGAGAGTCGCCCGCTGTTCGGGTGGCGCGTGCTGGTCCCGCGCACCAAGGAGCAGGCGGGCACGATGAGCGCCCGCCTGCGTCAGTACGGCGCGGTCCCGGTCGAGGTGCCCACCATCGCGGTCGAGCCGCCCCGCACGCCCACGCAGATGGAGCGTGCGATCAAGGGCCTGGTCACCGGGCGCTTCGAGTGGATCGTCTTCACGTCGACCAACGCCGTGAAGGCCGTCCGTGAGAAGTTCCAGGAGTTCGGTCTCGACGCCCGCGCGTTCGCCGGCGTCAAGATCGCCTGCGTCGGCCAGGCCACCGCCGACGCCGTCCGTGCCTTCGGCATCGAGCCGGAGCTGCTGCCCTCGGGGGAGCAGAGCTCGGAGGGTCTGCTCGCGGACTTCCCGGACTACGACGAGGTGCTCGACCCGATCAACCGGGTCCTGCTGCCCCGCGCCGACATCGCGACCGAGACCCTCGCGGCCGGCCTGCGCGAGCGTGGCTGGGAGATCGACGACGTCACGGCCTACCGGACCGTCCGCGCCGCCCCGCCGGCCGCGCCGATCCGCGACGCCATCAAGTCCGGCGGCTTCCAGGCCGTCTGCTTCACGAGCTCGTCGACGGTCCGCAACCTGGTCGGGATCGCGGGCAAGCCGCACGCCCGCACCGTGGTCGCGGCCATCGGCCCGCAAACGGCGGCCACGGCCACCGAGTTCGGTCTGCGCGTCGACGTCCAGCCCGAGGAGGCCAACGTCGAAGCGCTGGTCGACGCCCTCGCCGAGTTCGCCGTCGCGCGTGCCGCCGAGCAGGGTGCCGCCCAGGCCATCGCCGGTGACGCCCCGAAGCGGTCGCGCTCGCGCCGCTGAGTACCCGCTCCACCCGCAGCACCGCTGCCGATCTGTCGTCCCGACCGCAGATCTGCAGCGGTGCGGCGG
>CAXUNA010000244.1:0-6153 GCA_964252095.1 uncultured Jatrophihabitans sp.
GGCCGGCCCGTCCGCCTCTGCCGCCCCAGCGTCCGCCGCGCCCGACCTCGACGAGCTCGCGCGCCGGTTGTACGACCCGCTCGCGGCGCGCCTCAAGGCCGAGTTCCGCCTCGACCGCGAGCGCGCCGGACTGCTCACCGACCGGAGACGATGATGCCCGCGGATCCCGACACCGACCCGGCCGTCACGGTGTGTTTCGCCGTGAGCATCGACGGTTCCGACCTCGGCACCTTCAACAGCTGCGAGGGACTGGGCATGGAGATGGTGCTCGAGCAGCGGGAGGAGGGTGGCAACAACGGGCTGGTGTGGCAGCTGCCGACCCGGCTGAAGTACTCGAACCTCAAGCTCTCACGGCCACTCTCGATGCAGACGGTCAAGGTGACGCAGTGGTTCGCCACCATGACCACCGGGGTGAAGCCGGAGACCGCCACGATCGCCGCCATGTCGGCCGACGGCAAGGTCGTCGCGCAGTGGGGCCTGCTCGGCGTCGTCCCCGTGCGGTGGACCGGGCCGAGCCTCAACCTCGACTCGCCCAAGGTGGCGACCGAGACGCTCGAGATCGCCCACCACGGCATCCTGCCGCCGAAGGGTTGACACCGTGTCCGCCATCGCACTCACCAACACCGCCGTCACCGGCGGTCCGCTCGCGGCGCCGTCACCGAGCGGCGACCAGGGGGCGCAGCTGGAGAAGGCCGCCCTCGACGTCTACGACGGCAAACAGGTCGGCAAGGGGCCGGTCGAGCGCGGCGAGCTGCGCACCAGCCTGGCGTTCCAGTTCAACCCCAAGGAACTCACGATCTCCAAGGCCGCGAAGTGGCAACGCAAGCCCGAGAAGGGTTCCCAGACGGCCGGCCCTCCGGAGTTCATGGGGTCCGACCCGGCCAAGCTCGGCGTCGAGATGTTCTTCGACGCCACCGCCGACCACGGGGGAGGCGTGGTCGCGGCGGTCGAGACGCTGCTCGCCTGCTGCGTGCCGACCGCGGAGAGCATCGCCCAGAACAAGGCCCTCACCCCGCTGACGGCGTTCCACTGGGGTCGGACGACGAGTTTCGTCGGCTACGTCGCCTCGGTCAGCGTCAAGTTCACGCTCTTCGCCTCCGACGGCACTCCGATCCGCGCCGTGTGCACGGTCGCGATGGAGGAGATGCCGTCCGCGAATCCGAAGCAGAACCCGACGTCCGGCGCGATCGCGGTCCGCCGGGTGGCCACGACGGTGGCCGGGGACACGCTCGCGTCACTCGCCCACCGTGAGTACGGCGACCCCACGATGTGGCGGGACGTGGCCGCCTACAACGACATCGACGACCCCCTGCGGGTGCCGGCCGGGACGCGGGTCCTCCTGCCGCCGTCCGAAGATCTCGACGCGGGGGTCTGAACCGTGGCGGTCAGCACCGCGTTCGTCATCACCGTCGACGGCACCGCCCTGCCGGACGACGTCGCCGGACTGCTCGTCCAGGCGGTCGTCGACGACAGTCTCCGCCTGCCCGACCTGTTCGAACTGCGCTTCCGCGATCCGGACCGGATGGTCGTGGCCAAGGGCGGGTTCGAGGTCGGTGCGGCCGTGGTGATCTCCGTCCTGCCGGCCGACAGCCAGACGCCGGCGAAGCTCATCACCGGCGAGGTGACCTCGCTCGAGGTGGAGTTCGACACCGCGGGCACGTTCACCGCCGTCCGCGGGTACGACGCCGCCCACCGGCTGTTCCGCGGGCGGCGCACGACCTCGTACACGCAGGTCACCGCCGCGGACGTGGTGAGCGCCGTGGCCCAGCGGGTCTCGCTGCCCACGGGCACGGTCGAGTCGACGACGACGGTCCACGACCACGTCTCCCAGGCCGGCAGCACCGACTGGGACTTCCTGGAGGGACTCGCCGCGGAGATCGGGTACGAGCTGCGGGTCAAGGACGGCAAGCTCGACTTCGGCAAGCCCACCGCCGCCGGTGACGCCCCCACGCCGGAGGGCGACGGGTCGTCGCAACCCCTCGTGCTCGCGCCCGGCCGCGACCTGCTGCGCATCCGCGCCTCCATCACGGCCGCCGAGCAGGTCAAGGAGGTGCAGGTCCGGGGCTGGGACGTGGCGCAGAAGAAGGCGTTGGTGGCCACGGCACCCGCGAAGACCGACAGTGCCGACCTCGCCGACACCACGCCCGCCGGGCTCGCCCACGTGTTCGGCGATCCGGTCCACGTCGCGTCCGACGTCCCCTACCGGACCCAGGCCGAGGTCGACGTGGCCGCGACCGCACTGGCCGACCGGATCGCCGGGACCTTCGCCGAGGTCCACGGCGTCGCCCGTGGGAACCCGGCGCTGCGTGCAGGTTCCGCCGTCACACTCGATCACGTCGGGGCGCCGTTCGACGGCGGCTACAGCGTGACGACGTCACGGCACGTCTACGACGCCGGTGACGGCTACACGACGGCGTTCGCGGTGACCGGACGGCAGGAACGCAGCCTGTACGGGCTGGCGGGCGGTGGCGGGTCGGCGCCACCCGGTGACGGCGGGGTCGTCGTCGGGGTGGTCACCGACGTCAAGGATCCGCAGCAGCAGGGGCGGGTGAAGCTGAAGTTCCCGTGGTTGTCGGACGACTACGTGAGCGACTGGTCACGGACGGTCCAACCGGGCGCGGGCAAGGACCGCGGTGGGTTGTGCCTGCCCGAGGTCGGCGACGAGGTCCTCGTGGCGTTCGAGCAGGGTGACGTCCGCGTGCCCTACGTGATCGGTGGCCTGTACAACGGTGTCGACACCCCGAAGTCCGGAAGCGTCGATCTCGTCGACGGGAACTCCGGCGCGGTCAACCGCCGCTCGACCGTCTCCCGCCGCGGCCACCGCATCGACCTGCTCGACCAGGACGGCAAGACCGAGGGCATCACCCTGGTCACCGGTGACGACAAGCTCAAGCTGGTCATGGACGTGTCCGGTACCGCGATCACCGTGCACAGCGACGGTTCGGTCACCGTCGAGGGCAAGCAGGGTGTGGTGGTCGACTCGGGGTCGTCGAAGCTCGAACTCAAGGGCGGGCAGGTGTCGGTGTCGGCGACGAGCGGGGTGACCATCGACGGCGGCGGCGGCGCCGTCAAGGTGACGTCGGGCAGCGAGCTCAGCCTGAAGGGAACCACCGCCACGCTCGAGGGTTCGGGCCAGGCCGAGGTCAAGGGTGGGGCGATGTGCAGCATCTCCGCCGCCATGGTCAAGATCAACTAGAAGGAGCCCGGCCATGCCTCCTGCCGCCCGCGTCGGCGACCCGACCGCCCATCCCGGCGTGATCGGTCCGCCCGGGGTCCCGACCGTGCTCATCGCCGGGATGCCGGCCGCGACCGTCGGCACCCCCCACATCTGCTCGTTCCCGCCACCGGTGGTGCACCCGCCCACGATGATCGTGCCGCCGGGGTGCCCGACGGTGCTGATCGGTGGTCTGCCCGCGGCCCGGATGGGTGACCTGTCCGCGTGCGGCGCACCGATCGTCATGGGTGCGCCCACCGTCATGATCGGAGGGTGACATGACCGATTTCATCGGTGCCGGTTGGGCTTTCCCGATGTCGACCGACGCCACCGGCGGGGTCGCGCTGGTCACCCGCGAGCGTGAGATCGAGCAGGCGATCCGCATCGTCCTCGCGACCTCTCCGGGTGAACGGCCGATGCGGCCGGAGTTCGGCTGCCGGATCTCCGACCACGTGTTCGGCGCGGTGAACGCCGGGACCGCGGGCATGCTCGCCTACGAGGTGCGGCGCTCGCTCGAGCGTTGGGAACCCCGCATCGACGTCGAGGACGTCCGGATCGGGTACGACCGCGCCGATCCCGCGGTGGTGTACATCGACGTCCGCTACGTCATCCGGGCGACGAACGACCCGCGCAACCTGGTGTTCCCGTTCTACGCGATCCCCGCCGAGCCCGACGTTCCCGAGCGCGGCGGCGTGCAGGCGCTGCCGTCCGCACCCGCCGCGCTCACCGACGGGAGGCGGTGACCGTGGTGCTGCCCGCGCCGGAGCTCGACGACCGCACCTTCCAGGACCTCGTCGACGACGCGAAACGGCTGGTCCAACAACGGTGTCCTGACTGGACCGACCACAACGTGTCCGACCCCGGCGTCACCCTCATCGAGGCGTACGCACAGATGGTCGACCAGCTGATCTACCGCCTGAACCGGGTGCCGGAACGGCACTACGTCAAGTTCCTCGAGCTCATCGGGGTGGAGCTGCGGCCGCCGGCCGCGGCCCGCGGCGAGGTGACGTTCTGGCTGTCGGCACCGCAACCGCAGGACGTGGCGGTGCGGGCCGGCACCGAGGTCGCGACCCCGCGCACCGACATCGAGATGCCGGTGGTGTTCAGCACGGTCGAACCGCTGGACCTCGTGGCGTGCACGCTCACGGCGATCGGTGCCCTGCCGGCCGACGGGCAGGCGGTGGACCGCACCGACACGCTGGGGGAGGCGGGTTTCGACTGCTTCCAGCCGGCGCCCCAGACCGGTGACGCCCTGCTCGTGGGTCTGTCGCACGCCGTCCCGTCGTGCGCGGTCCTGCTGCGGTTCGAGTGCCGGGTCGCAGGCGTCGGCATCCTCGCGAAGGACCCGCCGTTGCAGTGGGAGGCGTGGTCGGGCTCGCGGTGGGAGCGGTGCACCGTCGACCGCGACGAGACCGGCGGCCTGAACCGATCGGGCGATGTCGTGCTCCACGTCCCGGACAGTCATCAGCTCTCGACCGTCGCGCGCCGACCCGCCGGCTGGCTGCGGTGCCGGGTGCTCGACCCCGTGCCGCCGCAGCGGCCGTACCGGGAGTCGCCGCACGTCCTCGCCCTGACCGTGGCCACGATCGGCGGGACGACCCGGATGGTGAACGCGGAGGAGGTGCGCGACGAACCGCTCGGGCCGTCCGACGGTTCTCCCGGCCAACGGTTCTCGCTGCTGCGGCGCCCCGTCGTCCCGTGGGAAGTGCCGTCGGTGCTGCTGGTCAGCGGCCCCGACGGCTGGGAGGAGTGGTTCCCGGTGCAACACTTCGCCGAATCCGGGCCCACCTCGCGCCACTTCCGGATCGACGCCTTCGCGGGCGAGGTGCAGTTCGGACCGGCCGTGCGGCAACCGGACGGCACCCTGCGGCACTTCGGCGCCGTGCCGGCGCGCGGTGCGCGGATGCAGCTGATGTCGTACCGGACGGGCGGAGGTCGTCGGGGCAACATCGCGGCGGGCCAGGTGCGCGTACTGAAGACGAGCACCCCGTACGTCGCGAGCGTGGTGAACCGGGTCCCGGCCGTCGGTGGCGCCGACGGCGAGACCGTCCAGGACGCCAAGGTCCGCGGCCCGGTGCTGCTGCGGGCGAGGGGTCGGGCCGTCACCGCCGAGGACTTCGAGCAACTGGCGGCCGAGGTGGCGCCCGACGCCGCGCGCGTCCACTGCGTGGCGGCCGCGGACGCGGCGGACGCCCAGGGCGTCCGTCTGCTGGTGGTGCCGCACCTGCCGACCGACCCGCTCGGGCGGATCGTGCGTGAGGACCTCGACCCGCCCACCGAGACGCTCGCCCGCATCACCGCGCACCTGGAGACGCGACGGCTCGTCGGGACCCGGTTGGTCGTCGAGCCGCCGCGCTACCGCTGGCTGACGGTGGTCGTGAGTGCGAGCGCGCGGCACCCCCGGCGGGCCGAGGACGTCCGCCGTGAGGTCCTCGCCGCCGTCAACGAGATGCTGCACCCGTTGCGCGGTGGCCCGGACGGCACCGGCTGGCCGTTCGGCCGCTCGGTGCAGTCCCACGAGGTCGCCGCAGCGCTCGCGCGGCTCCCCGGTGTCGACATGTCGCGCGACCTGTCGGTGCAGCTGTTCCCCGCCGACGCCGGTGGTGTCCCGGGTCGCCGCGGTGAGCCGGTCGCGCGGCTCGACCTCGCGCCGACCGAGCTGGTGTTCTCGTACGAGCACCAGGTGCGGGTGCAGCCGTGAGGGGCGCGGTCGCGGGACTGGTCAACCCGCACCCGGTGGGGATCCGGTTGCCCGCGATCTACCAGGACGACGGCCTCGTGCAGCGCTGGTGCGCCGCCCTCGACGAGGGTCTCGCACCGGTCGTCGCCACCCTCGACTGCCTGCCCGCCTACCTCGACCCGGCGACGACACCCGCGGACATGCTCGACTGGCTCGCCGGGTGGGTGGGCGTCGTGCTCGAGCCGGGTCAGACCGAGGC
>CAXUNA010000245.1:0-6149 GCA_964252095.1 uncultured Jatrophihabitans sp.
CCTCGGGTCACTCGGTGGACTGGGCATCGGCGTCGGTGTGGGCGCGGTCGCGGGCCTGATCCGCAGCCTGTCCGCGACCCCGCCGCCCGCCCTGGCCGCGGTCGTCACCGGCCTCGCCGCGATGGCCGTCGGCGACGGTGTCGCCCTCGCCACCGGCACGGCCCGCAGCGACTGGCGCAAGCCGGTCGTCCTGCTGCGCGAGCTCGTGCCCCACCTGGTCTACGGGGCCGTCACCGGCGTCGCCCTCCACAAGATGCTGGACCCGCACACCACCGCCGTCGCCCGCTGACCCGCTGGCGGGCACGATACTGAAACCGTCGGATCTCGACGGTGTCCGCACCCCGCTGCTGAGCACGATCTCAGGAGGCCCGCACCGGCGGGCCACGAGGTCTCCGGGGGTCAGGGATGAGCACGAGCACAGTCGACACCGCCCGGCGCGTCAGCCGGGTCGTGGCCGGATCGGCGATGGTGTTCGCCGGCATTGGACACTGGACCTTCGCCCGCGAGGGATTCCAGGCCCAGGTCCCGGACTGGGTCCCGTTGGACAAGGACACCACGGTGCTCGCGTCGGGCGTCGTCGAGATCGCTCTCGGCGGCGCCCTCGTCGCGACCCCGGCGCGCCACCGCCGACTGGTCGGTGCCCTGCTGTCGGCGTTCTTCGTCGCGATCTTCCCGGGCAACGTCGCGCAGTACACCGGTCACCGCAGCGCCCTGGGCCTCGACACCGATCGCAAGCGATTCGTGCGGCTGTGGTTCCAGCCGGCGATGGTGGCCGTCGCCTGGTGCCCCACGCAGGGCCCCCCCGCCGACTCACCCCGCCCAGGCCCACACCCCGCCCCGCGGGGGCCCACCGGATGGTGGGCCCCGTCGTCGTGCGTGGTGCGTCTGCGATCAGGAGGTGGCGGTCTCCTTGACGTCGGCCGCAGCGCCCTGCGCCTCGTCCTTGACATCGGCTGCGTGGCTCTTGGCGTCGTCGCTGAGTTCCTGTGCCGCGCTCGTCGCGGTGTCCTTGACCTCGGCCACGGCCTGCTGCGCGGGTTCGCGGACCTCGTCCGCGATGTGCTTCGCGGACTCGGTGAGTGCCGGCTGCGCCTGGTCCTTGACCTGCGCGGCGAGCTGCCGCTCCGGCTTGCTCGGGGACAGGATCGACCCGATCAGCCAGCCGACACCGAAGGCGATGACACCGACGGCCATGGGGTTTCCCTGCGTCTGGTTGCTGACCGTCTGCGGGGCACCGGTCACGGCGTCGCTCGCGCTCGACAGTGCCGACTTGGCGGAGTCCGCGGCACTCGACGCCTGGTCGCCGCCGCTGTGCACCTTGCCCATGACCGAGTCGCGGAGATTGCCTGCGGCGCTCTTGGCCTTGCCGACCCGGCGGTCGACGATCTTGCTGGGCGAGACCTTCTCCTCGAGCAGGTCGACGTTGCCGGCGAGGTCCTCGCGGGTGGCGTCGATCTGACGGCGGATCTCGTCGGGGTCGTTGCTGCTGGTCATGAGTGGCCCTTCATGGCGTCGGGAATCTGCTGCACGGTCTCGATGGTGCGTTCGGGTTTCGGGTCCACGGCCTTGAGCTTCGCCCGGCCGAGGAGCGCGAGGGCCCCGGCGATGGCGGCCCAGACGACCGCCGTGATCAACGCCGCGAGTCCGGCGTCCATCACGTTCTCCAGGGCCCACCACAGGGCGTTGCCCAGGAAAAGCAGGAAGAACCACCCGGCGACTCCGGCGCCGCCGAGCATGCCGGCGCCCTTCGCGGCCTTGCTGGCCTCCTGGCGGACCTCGGCCTTGGCCAGCGCCAGTTCCTGGCGCATCAGCGTCGACAGATCGTTGCTCACGGCACCGACGATCTGACCGACCGACAGGTTGCCGACGTCCGTCGCGACGCCGTCGTGGCCGACGCCGGTCACAGGGCGGACCCCGGGCGGCCGGTCGACGGCGCGGACAGGTCATCGGTCACGGGCGCGTACCCGCTGCGGTCGACGTCGTAGCCGACGACCGGATCGACGCTCGGTGCACCGTTCTGCGACGACGCGAACGGCGCCGCGGCCGCGATGTCCTGCTGGTGACGCGGCTGCGAGCCCGACGACGAGCCGGACTGCTCCGACGGCGCACCGGCCTTGACCGCGCGGGTCAGGCGACCGGCGACGACGCCGGCGAGCAGGGCACCGAGCAGGAAGGTCCCCGGACGCTCCCGCGCGAAGCGGCGGACGTCGTCGAGGATCTCCGAGGGCTGCCGACCGTCGAGCCAGTCGGCGGTCTGCTTCACGTAGCCACTGCCGCGACCGGCGAGGTGGGTGGCGATGCCGTGGTCGCCGTCGTGCGACTGCATCGAGTCCAACTCGTCGCCGATCGCCCGCAGCGAGGTCACGGCCTGGCCGCGGCGGTTCTCGGCCTCGGCCTGCACCTGGTCGCGTGTGGTGCCGAGCACATCGCTCGCCTGTGACTTCGCCTCACCGAGGACGTCGGAAGCCTTGTCCGAGGCGGTGCCGGCGAGATCGCGGGCGTGGTCGGCCGCAGAACCGGCGACAGCCTGGCCGGACTCCTTGGCGGCGCCAGCGGTGTCGCTGACGGTCCCGCCGGAACCAGTGGTCGTGGGTGCTGACATCGTGTCAGTTCTCCTTCGTCTCGTGGGATTTCGTGCCGTGCGGTGGATGCGTGCTGATCTCGACCTGCTCGTGCCGGAGCGTGCGGTGCACCGTGTCGGTGTCCTGCACACGCCTCATGGAAACGGTCACGCGCTCGTAGGGCCGGACCCCGAAGGTGATGACGGGGACCTCCTCGCGGAGAACGGCGACGAACGGCGCAGGGGTTCCGGTGGGCTGGACCGGCGGGCCGTCGAGCGCGGTGCCGACCAGGAAACCTTCGTGGAAGTCGACGGTTTCGCCTTGCAGCTCGATGACCTCGCGACGGACCTCGATCTCGACCGTGCGTCGTTCGGTGACGATCCGGCGTCGCAGCCGGAGCCGGCCCGACACCACCCACTCGGTGCCGACCGCGAGTTGCTCCGCCGAGAGGGTGACGGCCGGTCCGGACGCAGGCGCGCCGCTGACGCCACCCGTGGGGGTGGCGTCAGCGGTGGTGGTGTCCGGGGCTTCCGGATACTGCAGCGCGACCTCGACCGGGTCCACGCCGGGGGTGACGCTCACGAGAACGTCAGCTGCCGCCGTCGTCGCCGGTGGCCGCCTGGCCCTTGTCGACCGCCTTGTCGATCTGGTCGTCATGGCCGTCGACCTTCGACTTCACCG
Source organism: uncultured Jatrophihabitans sp. (assembly GCA_964252095.1). GTDB lineage: Bacteria > Actinomycetota > Actinomycetes > Mycobacteriales > Jatrophihabitantaceae > CAXUNA01. Next base: position 3,243 of record CAXUNA010000245.1, read on the forward strand.
CGTCACCGGCCTTGTCCAGGCCGGAGTCGACCTGGTCGTCGTGGTCGGCCACGGCCTTCTTGATGTCGTCCAGTCCAGGCATGTCGTTCCTCTCGGGGATCTCGGGTGGTGTCCGGTGTCGTGATCAGCGGGCGGTGCGGTCGCCGCGGTCGGTCTCGGTGACGCCCGTGGTGTCGATCTCCTCGTGGCGGACCTGCTCCTCGACACGCTGCTGCTCGGTGACGGTCTCGGTGCCGAGACGCACGCGCTCGACCGGCACGGTCTCCTTCGAGGTGACGGCCCGCTCGGCGTGCAGCGTGACCTCGTGCTCCTCCTCGGACAGGCTCGGGCCGTCCAGCGCGTCGCCGACGTTGGCGTCGGTGATGGGCTCGCGCTCGACGCGGACCTCCTCGTGGGAGACCGGCACCGTCTTGCTGACGTTCTCGGTGACGATGTACTTGCGCAGGCGCGCGCGGCCGGCCTCGACGTTCTCGGTGCCGACGTGCAGGCGCTCCTCGGAGCGGGTCATGGCGTCGTCGGTGTTCGGGCCGGACGTGTCGTGGCCGACGTTGGTGTCGGTGCCGTGGCGACCCGTGTCGGTCGAGCCGGTCTCGACCGTGCCGGTCTGCGCGCCGCCACCGAGGTACCCGGCGTAGTAGTCGTAGAGGGAGTCGTTCTCGCTCGCGTCGAGCTGCGCGTCGGCGTCGACCTTGGGCGCGTCCTTGACCTGGGCCCTGTCGACACCGAGCTGGATGTCGTCACCGTGCGGCGTCGCGCCGTACAGCGGGGCGAACGACTCGCTGGAGCCGAAGAAGCCGGTCGAGACCGTGATCCAGACGGGCTGGTTGGTCTGGTCGTCCAGGTAGACCTGGCCGATCTTCCCGATCTTGTCGCCGTTGCGGTCGATCGCGGTGTGGCCGACGAGGTTCTCGGTGGTGGGTGCGGTCATGTGGTTCTCCTCGGGTGGGTGGTGTTCCGGGCACGTCGAGACCGACGTGCGGAGAGAGCGCGTGCGTGGGCGAGCCGGGAGGCTCAGGCAGGCGGTGTCGACGCAGGGTCGACAACGGGTGGAACTGGAGGAGGTGCCGTCCTGACGAGGGTGCGGCTTCGTCTCAGCGCGCCGACGGCGGTGGTGCGGTGGTACACGGGTGAGCTCCCACGAGCTGGCGTGACGTTGGCTCCCCACGCGGGCACGCACGGCGCTTACGCCGTAAGGGTGCTTGAACGTGGCCTACCCGGAATTGCGGGCGAATCTCCCGATCCGCTCGAGAAGTTCTTCCAGCCCGGCCCCGAACTCCTCCGACCACACGTCCTCGGACAGCCCGGCGGCGAGCCGGTGCACCCCGGGGTACCGGTCGGCCGGGACGTTGCCGACCAGCGGGTCGAGCTGGTCCACCGGCTTCCCGGCATCGGCGATCGCCCGCCGTTCGGCCGCCGTCCGGGCCGGGGTCAGGCCTCCCGGCACGGCGGTCTCGACCGCGGCGGCGTCGCCACCGGGTGAGACCGACAGCGCACCGTCGCCCGGCTTGGGGTCGGCAAGAGTCAGGGCGCTGGTCTCGAGCAACAGGAAACCCAGCAGGAAGCTGTTGAAACTGCGGTACACGAAGAGGATCCGGTCGTCGTCGAAGCCCTCGTCGGCCAGGGCGCCGATGAGCGACTCGATCCACCGCAGTGACCGCAGCGGCGGGTTGATCCAGGGCGCCTGCGAGGGTCGCGTCGCCACGATCGGGAAGGCGTGGGGGTGGCCGAGGGCGTACCGACGCACGCCGTGGGCGAGCCGCGCCAGGTAGTCCTGCCAGCCGTGCACCGCCTCGGACCTGACCTCCGGGTCGTCGTCGAGTTCGTCGACCACCCGGTCGACGACGGCGTCGAACAGGTCGTCGCGGTTCGCGACGTAGCGGTACAGCGACATCGCCTCGTACCCCATGCGGGCCGCGACCCCGCGCAACGACGTCGTGGCCACGCCCTGCTCGTCGATGAGTCGCAGGGCGACGTCGGCGATCGACACCCGGCTCAGGCGGGGGCGGGCGCGCTCGGAACCACTCTCGCCGCTCATCACCACCGATCGTGCCACGCCCGGACCGCCCCGGCGGCGTCACGTACGGTGAGGACACGCCTGCCGCGTCGGCCGCCCCGCGTCACGTGGGCGGGAATCGAGATCGAAGCTGTGGGTGTCGTGGAACGTGGCGACGTCGGCCTGTTCGGGCCGGACTCGGTGACCTGGCAGATCCACTCCGACCCGGCGATGGCCCTCGGCGGCTTCCGGGCCCTGCTGCTGCAGGCGCTGCACCCGGTCGTCATGGCCGGGTTCTCCGAGAACTCCGTGTACCGCGACGACCCGTGGGGCCGGTTGCAGCGCACCGGCGCGTGGGTCGAGACGATCACGTTCGGCACCACCCGTGACGCGACCCGGGCCGGCGCGCGGTTGCGCGGGGTGCACCGCAAGCTGGCCCCGCTGCACGACCCGGTCAGCGGTACGTCGACCCGGCTCGACGATCCCGAACTGTTGCTGTGGGTGCACGTCACCGAGGTCGAGTCCTTCCTCTCGACGTACCGCCGCTGCGGCGGCCGGCTCGACGCGGGCGACGCCGACCGGTACGTGTGCGAGATGCAACGATCTGCCGAGCAGGTCGGTCTCGACCCGGCGACGGTGCCCCACTCCGAGGCCGACATCGCGGCGTACTACGACCGCGTCCGCCCGAGCCTGCGGGTCAGCCGGCAGGCCCGCGCCGCGGCGTGGTGGGGGTTCGTCCCGCCGATGCCCCGGTGGGTGCGCTACGCCACCCCGGCCCGGCCGGCCTGGGCGGGACTGGTCGCGACCTCGGCCGCGATGCTGCCGCGCTGGGCCCGCCGGCTGTACGGACTGCCGGCGCTCGCCCCGACCGCCGTCACGGCGAGTGCGGTCGGCCGGGCGCTGCGCCTGGCGCG
>CAXUNA010000246.1:0-6139 GCA_964252095.1 uncultured Jatrophihabitans sp.
CCACCACCTCGTCGCCCCGGCCGACCTGTGCGACGACCTCGAAGTCGTCGTCGAGCTGCAGCAGGGCGGCGAGCGCGGTGCGGATGAGCGCCTGGTCGTCCGCGAGCAGGATGCGGATCGTCACGGCTGGATCACGCCGGCACGTCCACACGCAGTCGCCAGCCGCCGGCCCCGCCACCGCCGGAGGTCAGCACGCCGCCGACCGCCTCGACCCGTTCGCGCAGGCCCGACAGGCCGTGGCCCTCGTCGGCGCCGGCGTGCAACCGCTCGATGCCGTGGCCGTCGTCGTCGACCTCGATCCAGGTCGGACCGAGCGTGATGCGGCAGACCCGGGCCCGGGAGTGCCGGACGACGTTGGTGACCCCCTCCCGCACGACCCAGCCGAACAGCTCGGTGCGCGTGGGGTCGACGGCGTCGATCGCGCCCGGCAGGTCGGCACCGATCCCCGCGGCGCGCAGCACCGCCCGCGACGTCGCCAACTCGCCCGCGAGCGTCACCTCGGTGTAACCGCTGACGGCGGCGCGCACCTCACGCAGGGATCGACGGGCCACGGCCTCCACGTCGACGAGTTCCTCGACGGCCGCGGTGCTGCCGTCGCGTTCGGCGAGCTTGCGGGCGAGCCCCACCTTCACCGTGATCGTGGTCAGCGAGTGCCCGAGCAGGTCGTGCAGGTCGCGGGCGATCCGGGTGCGTTCGTTCTCGGCGGCGAGCCGGACCACCTCGGTGCGGGCGGCGGCGAGCGCGCGGTTGGTGTCGACCAGGGAGAAGAAGCCGTACATCGCGAGCGCCACCAACGGCAGCGTGATGACGTTCTCGAACGAGTTCTCGTCGAAGCTCGACCAGCCCGCCCACACCGGGAGGAACACCGCGACCGCCGTGAGCACGACGACCCCCCACAGGGCGATGCGGCGGAACCCGGCCACGAGCAGCACCGCGAGGTAGATGAACAACGAGAACGTGCCCTCGTGCGCGATCGGCGCCACGACCACCGTCAGCGCCACCATCGCGCCGAACAGCGCGAGGAAACGACGCCGGTGACCGCTCCAGCCGGCCGGCAGCGCCAGCGCGTAGCAGGCGGCGAACAGCACGATCAGCCCGACGCCGACCCACGCCGACACGCCGCCCTTCGCGACCAGCGCGCTGATCGGGTCGGCCAGGAAGATCAGCCAGATCGACGGGAACAGCCACCGCAACCCGGGGTGACGACGGCGGGTGCTGCTGCCGTCGGCCGTGACCTCGAAGGCCGGCCCGGCGGGGTCCTGCCCGGGGCGGAACGCGTGCCAGAACGACACGTCCTCGGGGCGGGCCCCGGTCGCGTCCTGCGCGATCGGGTCCACGCCCCGGGCGACGCGTTCGGTCTCGGACATCGTCATCAGCGTATGACCGGGGACTCAGACGCGCTTGGTGTCGCGGCGGTAGGCCCACAGGGCGAAGCTCACCGCGGCGACCGACCACGCGGCGACGACGATCCAGCCCTCCGCCGACCACGCCGGGCCACCCGACGCGGTGTGGCCACCGGCCGCGATCCACCACGAGGGCTGCAGCTTGCCAATCGTGGCGATGGTGCCGGTGGGCGGGTACCAGGACCCGCCGAGGAAGGCCAGCAGGCCGGTGGTGATGCCGAGGACGGGGCCGATCGCGTCGGGCTTGAGCAGGTGGCCGATGCCGACGCCGAGTCCGGCGAACGGGATGCAGGCGAGCGCGACGAGCGCCACCATCTCGATCCAGTGCAACGGCTGGAACCGCGCGCCGAAGGCGAGCGCGACGACCGACAACAGCACGATCGACCCGAGCAGCACGATGTAACTCACGAGCAGCTTGGAGGCGAAGTAGGTCGACGGCTTCAACGGGGTGAGCCGCAGTTGGCGGTTCCAGCCGCTGATCCGTTCGGTGGAGATGCGGATCCCGCCGCCGATCATCGCGGCCATCGCGGCGAAACTGACCACCCCGCCGAGGTAGAACGCCATGGCGGAGATGCCGGTGCCGCTGAAGTCGCCGCTCGCACCGCCGGTGGACGTCCCGAAGATGATCAGGAAGATCACCGGGAGCAGCAGGCTGACGAGGAAGAACCGGCGGTTGCGCAGCGAGCGGCGCAGTTCGATCAGGGTGTAGGTGGCGGCGCTCATCGCAGGGCTCCTGTGTCGGTGGGGACGGCCGGGGCCGCGTCGGTGTCGTCGTCGGAGGTCAGGGCGAGGAACGCGTCCTCGAGGCCCGCCCCCTGGATCTCGAGGTCGTGGACGCCGGGGTAGCGCGCGAGCAGGTCCCGCACGGTGGCGTCGGAATCCGTGCAGCGCAGGACGATCTGGTCGCCGCGCCGGTCGGAGGAGTCGACGCCCGCGAGCGCACCGAGCGCGCTCAGCTCGACGTCCGGCAGGGTGGCGGTCAGCGTCCGCTGCCCGACCCGCGCCTTGATCTCGCTGGAGGCGCCGTCGGCGACGATCCGCCCGTGCGCCATGAGCACGATCCGGTCGGCGTACAGGTCGGCCTCCTCGAGGTAGTGCGTCGCGAACACCACCGTGCGGCCGTCGGAGGCGAAGCGCCGCATCGTCGTCCAGAACTCGTGCCGGATCCGCACGTCCATCGCGACCGTCGGTTCGTCGAGGATGAGCAGGTCGGGGTTGGAGACCAGGGCGAGCGCGAAGCGCACCCGCTGCGTCTGCCCGCCCGAGAGCTTGTCGGTGCGCCGGCCCCCAATGTCGGTGAGACCGGTGCGCTCCAGGACCTCGTCGACCGGCGTCGGGTTCGGGAAGATCGCCGCGAGCATCTCGATCATCTCGCGCACCGTCAGGTCGGGCAGCAGACCGCCGGTCTGCAGCATCGCGCCGATCGCACCCTGGGCGATCGCCTGCTGCGGGGTGCGGCCGAAGACCCGCACCTCACCCTGGTCGGGGTCGGACAGGCCCAGGATCATGTCGATCGTCGTGGACTTGCCCGCACCGTTCGGGCCGAGCAGCGCGACCGTCTCGCCGGGCGCGATGTCGAGGTCGATCGACCGGACGGCCCGGACGATCGACCCGGCCGAGCTGTGCTCGGTGGAGCGTGGGGTCTTGAACGACTTGGAGACGCCCCGTAGCGACAGACCGGACGCCGGGGCTGCTGAGGTGGTCATGGGGACGAGCCTGGCGAAACCGGACCGGCGGCGGCACCGTCGTGACGTGGTTGTGCGCGGTGACATTTGTCAGGGTTGCGGTCTCTAGGGTGAGCAGGTGTGAGCCCAGGACCCGATGCCGCTGGTGCGGACGCCCAGTCGACCGACGCCCCCGACCTGCCCGAGCAGCTGCGGGTCCGGCTCGACAAGTACGAGCGGCTGACCGACGAGGGCCGCTACCCGTTCCCCGTGCACGTCGACCGCACCGACGACGTCGCGGCGGTGCGGGCGGCCCACCAGGACCTGCCGGCCGACACCCACACCGGCGACGTCGTCGGGGTCGCGGGCCGCGTCATGTTCATCCGCAACACCGGCAAGCTGGCGTTCGCCGCGCTGCGTGACGGCGAGGCGGAGCTGCAGCTGATGCTGTCACTCGACACGGTCGGCGCGGAATCGCTCGCCGCCTGGAAGTCCGACGTCGACCTCGGCGACCTGGTGTGGGCCCACGGCGAGGTCATCACGTCGCGTCGTGGGGAACTGTCGGTCCTGGTCGACCGGTGGGAGATCGCCGCGAAGTCGCTGCGGCCGCTGCCGGTGGCGCACAAGGAGCTGTCCGAGGACACCCGGATGCGCCAGCGCTACGTCGACCTCATCATGTCCGCCGACGCCCGCTCGATGGTGCGGACCCGCGCCCGCGTGCTGCACTCCCTGCGCGACACGCTGGACCGCCGGGACTACGTCGAACTCGAGACCCCGATCCTGCAGTCGGTGCACGGCGGAGCCGCCGCGCGTCCATTCCGCACCCACGTCAACGCGTTCGACACCGACGTGACGTTGCGAATTGCCACGGAGTTGTTCCTCAAACGAGCAGTCGTCGGGGGAATTTCACGTGTGTACGAGATAGGGAAGACTTTCCGGAACGAGGGGATCGACTCCACCCATTCGGCCGAGTTCACGATGCTGGAAGCGTACGAGGCGTACGGCGACTACGACACGATGGCCACTCTCACCCGTGATCTGGTGGTCGACGCGGCGCAGGCTCTCGGTCTTTCCGAGGTGCTCGCCTACAGCGCGGGCGGGCCGGTCCCGATCGACATCACCGGCGACTGGCGACACGCCACCGTCTTCGAGTTGGTGTCCGAGGCACTCGGCGACGCGGTCGACATCGACACCGACGTCGAGAAGCTGCGGCGGCACGCAGCGGCGCGGGACGTCGAGTTGCAACCGCAGTGGGACGCCGGCGAGATCATGCTGGAGCTGTACGAGAAGCTGGTCGAACGAACGTTGCTGCAGCCAACCTTCGTGCGCGACTACCCCGTGTCGGTCAGGCCTCTCGCCCGGCGTCACCGTGACGATCCCCGCCTCGCCGAGGCCTGGGACCTCGTGGTGGGTGGCGTCGAGCTCGCGCCGGCCTACTCCGAGCTCAACGACCCCGTCGACCAGCGTCGTCGCCTGGTGCAACAGTCACTCGCCGCGGCGGCGGGCGACCCCGAGGCCATGGAGCTCGACGAGGACTTCCTGCGCGCTCTCGAGTACGGGATGCCGCCCACCGGCGGTATGGGAATGGGCGTCGACCGCCTCATCATGGTGCTGACCGGTCGCGGTATCCGCGAGACGATCCTTTTCCCGATGGTGCGCCCGGAGCCTCCGCGGCATTGATGAAGGATTTCCCGGGAATGACGACCTAATGCACGACGAGTGGTGAGTGCTGCGCTACTGTGACGGTCGTTCCCGATTCTTCCACCGTTGTGCAGAGGGGCTCGAACTGTGGCCAAGCAGACCATCACACAGCTGATCGACGACATCGACGGCAGCACCGCCGAGGAGACGATCACGTTCGGCATCGACGGTGCCAATTACGAGATCGATCTCAACGCGAAGAACGCCGGCAAGCTGCGTGACGCCCTGGCCACCTACATCGGTCACGCCACCCCGATCCGTCGCACCCGCACCACCGCGAGCAGCAGCCGGTCCACGGCCGGCAGCTCGCCCGCCCGCGCCGACCGGGAGCAGACCCAGGCCATCCGCGAGTGGGGCCGGGCGAACGGCTACGAGGTCAGCGACCGCGGCCGCATCCCCGCCGCCCTGCTGGACGCCTACAACTCCAAGTGAGTCGGCGCCTCCTGGCGCCCGGCTAACGTGGCCGGGTGCCAGAAGGTCACACGCTCCACCGCCTGGCGCTCCAGCAGGACGCCGCCTTCCGCGACCGCGTGGTCGCGGTCTCCAGCCCGCAGGGCCGGTTCGCCGAGGGCGCGGCCCAGCTCGACGGCCGTCGCCTCGAACGGGTCACCGCCTACGGCAAGCACCTGTTCCAGCACTACGACGGCCGGCTGGTCACGCACGTGCACCTCGGCCTCTACGGCAAGTTCGCGGCCGGGACCGGCGCCCCACCCGCCCCGCGCGGGGCGCTGCGGATGCGGATCGAGACCGCCGAGGACGACCAGGACGTCTTCTGGACCGACCTGCGCGGCGCCATCACCTGCGAGGTCCTCGACGACCCGTCCGGGATGAAGGCGGTCGTCGCCAAGCTCGGCCCGGACCCGCTCCGGCGCAACCCCGACGGCGGCGCCCGCGCGTTCGACCGCATGCACCGCTCGAAGGTGACCGTCGGCGCGCAGCTCATGGACCAGACCCGGCTCGCGGGGGTCGGCAACGTGTACCGCGCCGAGATCCTGTTCCGGCACCACATCAGTCCGTTCCGCCCGGGGACCTCGCTGACGGCCGACGACTGGTCGGCGCTGTGGCCCGATCTGGTCACCCTCATGAAGGCGGGCGTGAAGAGCGGCCGGATCGTCACCACCGAGAAGGCGGACCGCCCGCCCGGCCGGGTGACGCGGGAGAACTCCCACTACGTCTACCGGCGCGAGGGTCTGCCGTGCCGGGTCTGCGGCACGCCGGTCCGCCGCACCGAGATGGTCGCCCGCAACCTGTTCTGGTGCGAGGTCTGCCAGCCCGCGTGACGCTCAGATCGTGAGGACCGGTTCGCCGGGCTCCGGGTCCGGCGGCAGGGTCGACGCCTCGCCGCGCGCGTGCCGCCGCACCGTCCAGGCG
>CAXUNA010000247.1:0-6111 GCA_964252095.1 uncultured Jatrophihabitans sp.
GCGTACGCCGGGGTGAGGCCGCCGCCCACCAGGACGGCGTCGGCGCCGGCCAGCGCCGCGACCGCGAAGGTGGCACCCATCGGCACCGCCACGGGGAACGGGCGGCACGGCCCGACCGCCGACAGCGCCTGCTCCCAGCGGGCGAACTGCGCCGGCCCGTCGCCCTCGTCCAGCACGACGCACGCGACCCGGGGCGTGTCCCCGGCCGCGCGGAGGAACGGGCCGTAGAGCTCCGGGGCCACCGACGGCGTCCACCCGCCGCCGACGAGCGTGATCGCGGCCGCCGCGGACGTGCTCATGCGCGGCAGACTGCCACGCCGGCCGGTGGGCGGTCACGGGGCCGGAGATGACGACCGTGGTCCGTCCGACTCGCCCGGTTTTGTACCAGCACAATCCGGGCCTTCATCTCATGGTCACCTTCCCCTTACCGTGAGCAGGTTCGCCGGTCACCCGTACCCGCGAGCATCCGATCGGCCTCCGACCGGAGGCCAGTTCCCTCCCCGGGCCGCGGCACGTCGCGGCGCCGGACCCTGACCCCAGGAGCCCACTCCATGCCCGTGCCCCACCCGAGGCGGCACGTCATCGCCGGGGTCGCCACCGCGACCGCCGTCGGTCTCGTGCTCGCCATGGCGGCAGCGCCGCCGGCCCAGGCGGTCGACACCTCGTCGCCCGTGCTCATCAACGAGGTCTTCGGGGGTGGTGGCAACAGCGGTGCGGTCTACAAGAACGACTTCATCGAGCTGGTGAACACCGGGACCACCGCGGCGAGCCTCACCGGCTTCTCGGTCTGGTACGCCGCCGCGGGAGCGACAGGCACCTTCTCGACCGCGAACCAGACGCCGCTCTCCGGGTCGATCGCGCCGGGCGCGACCTTCCTCGTCGCCGAGGGCGCAGGCGCGGGCGGCACCACCGACCTGCCGACGCCGGACGTCACCGGCACGATCGCCCTCGGCGCGGGCGCCGGCAAGGTCGCACTCACCAACTCGGCCACCCCGCCGACGAGCAGCACCTCGGCGAACGTCGTCGACTTCGTGGGGTACGGCGCGGCGAGCGACTCCGCCGGCGGCACCCCCACGGGCACGCTGAGCTCGACGACCTCGGCGCAGCGCACCGACTCCCCGAGTGTCGTGAACACCGGCAACAACGGCGCCGACTTCACCGTCGCCGCGCCCACCCCGAAGGCGCTCAACGGTGGCGGCACCCCGCCGCCGACGGGCACCGACTGCACGGTCACGCCCCTGCCGACCGCCTGCACGCCCGGCCCGGAGACGATCCAGGACGTCCAGGGCGCGGGCTTCATCTCACCCGACAAGGGCAAGACCGTCACGCGGGTCCCCGGCATCGTCACCGCGATCCGCTCGACCGGCAGCAGCAAGGGTTTCTGGATCCAGTCGGCGACCCCGACCTCGAACGCCGCGGAGTCGTCCGGCCTGTTCGTGTTCACCGGTAGCGCCGCCATCACCGTGACGGTGGGCGACGCGGTCGTCGTCAGCGGGTCGATCTCGGACTACTACCCGCTGTCCTCGGGTGAGACCGTGGCCACCACTGCGAGCCTGTCGATCACCGAACTCGCCCCGACCACCACCACGGTCGTCAGCTCGGGCAACCCGCTCCCGGCGCCGCTCGTCCTCGACCCGACCACCGTTCCGGCCACCGCGCTCGCGACGCCGCCCTCGGGTTCCACGAACATCGAGGACATCACCACCGTCGACCCGACCCGTTCCGCCCAGGAGTTCTGGGAGGCCCACGAGGGCATGCTGGTCTCGGTCGCGAACGCGCGCGTCGTCGGCCCGGGCAAGACCCAGTTCGGCGAGATCTACGTGACCACCAAGCCGGCCGAGGCCGCGAACAGCAGCGGCGGCACGACGATCCTCGGCTACGACCAGGTCCCGGCCGGCCGCGTGCTCGTCACCCCGGTGTCCGGCACCGTCCCGCCGGCCAACACCGGTGACGTCCTCACCGGCACGACTGCGGGCCCCGTCGACTGGTCCACCTTCGGCGGCTACGCCATCGCGGCGACCACCGTCGGCACCCGGCAGGACAACGGCCTCACGCCGAACAACGCGCCGGCACAGGCCACGGACCAGCTCTCGGTCGCGACCTACAACGTCGAGAACCTCACCCCCCAGGACACCGACGCCAAGTACGCGAAGCTCGCGCAGGGCGTCGTCACCAACCTGGCGAGCCCCGACGTCATCAGCGTCGAGGAGATCCAGGACAACAACGGCGCCACCGACGACGGCACGGTCGCCGCGGACCAGACGATCAGCAAGCTCATCACCGCGATCAGCACGGCGGGCGGCCCGACCTACTCGTCGTCGACCATCAACCCGGTCAACGACCAGGACGGCGGCGAGCCCGGCGGCAACATCCGGGTCGTCTTCCTCTACAACCCCGCACGGGTCGGCTTCACGCCGAAGGCCCCGACGGGTGACCCGTCGACCACCGCGGTGACGGTCTCGACCGGCACCGACGGCACGCCGACCCTGTCCTCGAACCCGGGCCGGGTCGATCCGACCAACGAGGCCTGGAACAGCAGCCGCAAGCCGCTCGCGGGTGAGTTCACGTTCCAGGGCAAGAAGGTGATCGTCATCGGCAACCACCTGAACTCCAAGGGCGGCGACCAGAACTCCGACGGTCGCTTCCAGCCGCCGACCCGGTCCAGCGAGGTGCAGCGCACCAAGCAGGCCACGGTGCTCAACAACTTCGTGGACCAGGTGAAGGCCGCCGACGCGAACGCCAACGTCGTGCTCGCCGGCGACTTCAACGACTACCAGTTCTCGAACCCGATCAAGACCCTCACCGACAACGGTGCGGTGCTGACCGACCTCATCAACACGCTGCCCGTGGTCGAGCGCTACACGTACAACTTCAACGGTGTCTCGCAGGTGCTCGACCACATCTTCGTGTCGAACAACCTGGCGCCCTCGACCGAGTACACGGTGGTGCACTCCAACGCGGAGTTCGCCGACCAGGCGTCGGACCACGACCCGCAGGTCGCCCGCATCCGGCTGGCCGCTCCGGCCACGGACACCAAGAAGATCACGCTGCTCAACATCAACGACTTCCACGGGCGCATCGACGCCAACACCGTGAAGTTCGCCGGCACCATCGAGCAGCAGCGCGCCGCGGCGGGCGAGGCCAACACGGTCTTCCTGTCCGCCGGCGACAACATCGGGGCGTCGCTGTTCGCCTCGGCGAGCCAGCAGGACAACCCGACGATCGACGTGCTGAACGCCTTGAACCTGCAGGCCTCGGCCGTCGGCAACCACGAGTTCGACCAGGGGTACGACGACCTGACCGGTCACGTGGCCGACCGCGCCAACTGGGACTACCTCGGTGCGAACGTGTACTTCAAGGGCACGCAGAACCCCGCCCTGCCGGAGTACAAGATCGTCACCGTCAACGGGGTGAGGGTCGGCGTCATCGGTGCCGTCACGCAGGAGACCCCGAGCCTGGTGTCACCCGCCGGCATCGCCAACCTCGACTTCGGCAACCCGGTCGCGGCCGTCAACCGCGTCGCGGCGCAGCTGACCGACGGCAACACCGCCAACGGCGAGGCCGACGTGCTCGTGGCCGAGTACCACGCGGGTGCGGTCGACTCCGAGAGTGACACCGTCGACCTGCCGACCGAGCTCGCCAAGGGTGGCGAGTTCGCCGACATCGTGAACAACACGTCGGCCAAGGTCGCGGTCATCTGGACCGGCCACACGCACAAGACGTACACCTTCGACGCGCCGATCCCGGGCGTCGCGGGCAAGACCCGACCGGTCGTCCAGACCGGCGAGTACGGCGGCAACATCGGCAACATCACGCTGACGCTCAACACGTCGGACAACACGGTCGCGAGCTACACCGACGTGCTCGTGCCCCGGACCACGACGGCCGACGCCGACCTGGTCGCGCAGTACCCGCGCGTGGCCCAGGTGCAGACGATCGTGAACAAGGCGCTCGCCCAGTCGGCGCAGATCGGCAACACGCCGGTCGGCTCGATCACGCAGAGCATCACGCGGGCGTTCACCGGTGACGGTGGCGAGGACCGGCAGGCCGAGTCCACGCTCGGCAACGTCGTCGCCAACGCGCTGCGGGACGAGCTGTCCAGCAGCGAACGGGGCGGGGCGCAGATCGGCGTCGTCAACCCGGGCGGTCTGCGGGCCGACCTCACGTACGCCGGCAGCGGCACACCGAACGACGCCGACGGCACGGTCACCTACGCCGAGGCGAACGCCGTCCTGCCGTTCGTCAACAACCTGTACACCCTGAGCCTCACGGGTGCGCAGTTCAAGGCGGTGCTCGAGCAGCAGTTCCAGCCGACGGGATCGGCGCGGCCGTTCCTCAACCTGGGGTTGTCGAACAACGTGTCGTACACCTACAACCCCACGGCAGCCGCGGGTTCGCGGATCACGTCGGTGACGGTGAACGGTCTCCCGCTCTCCGCGGCCGGCACGTACCGGATCGGGACGTTCAGCTTCCTCGCGACCGGCGGTGACAACTTCACCGCCTTCACCGGGGCGACGAACGTCAAGGACACCGGGCTGGTCGACCGTGACGCGTGGATCGACTACCTGTCGAACAACCCGGACCTCACGCCGTCGTTCGCCAAGCGCGGGGTGGCCGTCACCGGCCAGCCCTCGGCCGTCGGCGGCGGCAGCACGGTGACGTTCGGGGTCTCCAAGCTCGACCTCACCAGCGTCGGCAGCCCGGCCAACACCACGGTCACGGCGACGATCAACGGTGTGGTGCTCGGCCGCTTCCCGGTGACGAACGGGGCGGCGACCGTCACGGTGACGATCCCGAACACGCTCTCGGGAGCACAGACCCTCGTGCTCTCGACGGTGCCGACCGGGACCGTCTCGAGGATCCCGCTCACGGTGTCCAAGCCGGGCACGCTGTCCTCGCCGAACGGCACGACGTTCGCCGCCGGCGACGACATCACGGCCGCGATCGCCGGGTGGCCCGCGGGCCAGCCGGTGAACATCGCGTTCGCCGGCAAGATCAGGGGTGCGATCACGCCCAGCGCGTCCGGGGCGGGGCAATTGACGTTCCACCTGCCGGTCACGCAGGCGGCGGGGACGTTCACGCTCGTCGCCATCAGCACCGTCACCGGCGCGCGGTCCGCGCCGCTGTCGATCAAGGTGGTGGCGAAGCCGTTCCAGGCCGGCACCCTCACGGCCGGCAAGACACTGGTGCCGCAGTCCGGCAAGGTCGTGCTGACGCTGGCGAACTGGTCGCCGGGCACGCTCGCCACCATCACACTGGACGGCACGACGGCCCTGGGGTCGGTGACGACCAACGCGAACGGCGCGGGCTCGGTCACCGTCAAGATCCCGGGGACGACGAGCAAGGGGACGCACCGGCTGGTTGCCACCGCGCCTGACGGCTCGTTGGTCTCGGTCAACATCTCGGTGACCGACAAGGCCACGACGACCGACTGATCTCCCCGTCCGGACCACGAGGCCCGGTCACCCTGTCCCGACCCACGTCGGGTGGGGTGGCCGGGCCTTCGTGGTCTCCCGGGGGGACTCGGCGCGGCGCCTGCTGGTACGCAGTACCGATGGGACAGCTGGACGGGTTGCGCGCTCTGGTCACCGGCGGGGCATCGGGCATCGGCCTCGCGATCGCCTCGGCCTTCACCCGCGAGGGGGCGACGATCGCCGTGCTCGACCGCGCACCCACCGCACCCGACGACCTCCCGGCGGGTGCGCTGTACGTCGTCACCGACATCTCCGACGACGCCTCCGTCCGTGCCGCCGTCGAGCAGGTCGCCGGATCTCTCGGTGGGATCGACGTCGTCGTCAACAACGCGGGGATCGGCGCCCAGGGCGGTGTCGTCGACAGCAGCGACGACGAGTGGCACCGGATCCTCGACGTCAACGTGGTCGGCACCGCGCGGGTGTCCCGCGCGGCCTGGCCGCACCTGCAGCGCTCGACCGACGCCGCGATCGTCAACACCTCCTCGATCGCCGCTACCGCCGGACTCCCGCAGCGGGCGGTCTACTCGGCCAGCAAGGGGGCCGTCTCCGCACTCACCCGAGCCATGGCCGCCGACGGGATGCCCGACGGCATCAGGGTCAACGCCGTCAACCCCGGCACCGCCGACACCCCCTGGGT
>CAXUNA010000248.1:0-2504 GCA_964252095.1 uncultured Jatrophihabitans sp.
GTACGAGTGGAACTACCGCAAGCAGCTGCTGCGGATCCAGGCGGAGGCCGCGACCCTCGCCGCGCACGACGCCCGGATGATGCGCCGCTTCGCCTCGGCGCACCCCGACACCCCGATGGCCTCGGTGGCGGCGCTCGCCACCGACGTCCACGACCTCGACGGCCTGCGGCGGGTCGGCGAGCTGCTGGTGGGCGGCACCGGGTCCTGACCGGTCCCGGGCGTCGCTGATCGGACTCACGGCGGCCGTCCGGTCCCTCCACAGCAGCTTCGGGGACGCTGCGAAGCTGAGGGTTCCTCATCCGGAACCCCGTAGATTGACGTCCCGTGGCACACCCGAACCGTCCGAATCGCGGCGTCACGCTGGTCAAACTGCTCGGCATCCTCGCCGTGACCGGCGTCCTGGCCGCGGGCGTCCTCGTCCCCGTCATCGGTGGGGTCGGTCTGACCGGCAAGGCCGAGGCCGACCGCTTCCTCTCCACCGACTGCACGCTGAAGGAGACGTCGCCGAGCACGAAGACGACGCTCTACGCCAGCGACGGCAAGACCCAGATCGCCCAGTTCTTCGCCCAGAACCGCGTCCCCGTGCTGCTCAAGCAGATCCCGGTGCCGATGCAGAAGGCGCTCATCGACACCGAGGACCGGCGGTTCTACGACCACCACGGCGTCGACGCCCGGGGTCTGCTCCGTGCGGCGGTGAGCAACAGCGAGGACAGCGGCGACACCCAGGGCGGTTCGACGCTGACGATGCAGTACGTCAAGCAGCTCCGGTACTACAACGCCACCACCGACGACGAGCGCGCCGCCGCGATCGACCAGACCGTCGACCGCAAGATCCAGGACGCCAAGTGCGCGCTGGACCTGGAGAAGCGCGACACGGCCGCGGCGGGCGGCAACGAGGTCGCCGCGAAGAACCAGATCCTCCAGAACTACTTCAACATCGCGTTCTTCGGCGAGAACGCCTACGGCGTGCAGTCCGCCGCGCAGACCTACTTCGGCGTCGACGTCAGCAAGCTGTCGATGCCGCAGGCCGCGATGCTCGTCGGACTGGTGCAGGCCCCCGACGCCTACGACCCGTTCAAGAACCCCACCGACGCGCTCGCGCGCCGCAACGCGGTGCTCGACAACATGGCGACGGCCGGCGACCTCACGGTCGCGCAGGTCGCGAAGTACAAGACGTTCACGCTCGGCCTCGCGGCGAAGACGCCGCCGCCGGTCCAGATGGGCTGCTCGTACGCCGCCGGTATCCCGAACGCCGGGTACTTCTGCGACTACGCGGTGGCGTGGCTCGCCAGCCACGGCATCTCGCAGGACGTCCTGCTCCGGCAGGGGTTGAAGATCGTCACGACGCTCGACGCCGCGCTGCAGACCTCCGGCCAGAACGCGGTGTGGAGCGCCGACCCGGACAACCGCGGCGGCGCGTTCCAACCCGATTCCGCGAGTTCCCTGGTGATGCCCTCGGTCGATCCGCGCACCGGTGACGTCACCACGATGATCACGTCGCGGCGCTACACCAACCCGCTCGACCTCAACGCGGCCAACGACCCCAACCAGACCTCGGTGCCGCTGTTCACCACCGCGGCGGCCGGTGCCGGGTCGACGTACAAGTACTTCACGACGCTGCTGGCGATGGAGGCCGGTGTCGACGCGTCGTACACCCTCACCGCCGGGGCGCCGTACACGACGAAGAACTGCGGGAAGTACTACGAGAACGGCCAGCTGAAGACCTACACGGCGCGCAACGCCGGCAACTACGCGGCGACCCTGCCGCTGGAGAAGGCGCTGTACGAGTCGTCGAACACCTACTTCGTGGGCGTCGAGGACCAGTTGTTCGACTGCAACACCCGCCCGATCGCCGATCTCGCGGTGAACCTCGGGATGAGCGCCATCGCGGACAAGACGAAGGCGGGGGAGCTCGACCGGACCCCCACCTTCACCCTCGGCCAGGAGGGGACCAGCCCGCTCCAGCTCGCCTCGGCCTACGCGACGATCGCCAACGACGGCACCTACTGCCCTCCGAACGCGATCACGTCGATCACCAGCCAGGACGGCAAGCCGGTGAACTACAAGAAGGAGGCCTGCGTCGCGAAGATCGCCCCGCAGATCGCCCGCAACGTGGTGCAGATCCTCACGAAGGACACCGACACCGCGGGTGGCACGGCGCGCAGCGTGTTCGCGGCCAACGGCTGGTACAGCGACGGCGGCAGCCCGGTGGCCTCGAAGACCGGCACCAACAACGCCTCGGACTGCACGGGCGACCAGTGCGTCGACAACGGCAAGAACTCGGCGATCTGGTTCGTCGGGCTGACCCCGACGCTGGTGTCGGCGGCCACGGTCTTCAACTTCAAGTCGCCCAACTCGACGATCAAGGGGCTGCCCGGCTACAACGACGGCTACGCCTCGGGCGACGCCTTCGGTGCGGCGGCGGGTGCGTACTTCCTCGAGGCGTACGGGCCGTCGCTGAAGGCCACGCCGTGGGCGTGGCCGAGCCCCGACGACGTCCCCGG
>CAXUNA010000248.1:2514-6082 GCA_964252095.1 uncultured Jatrophihabitans sp.
CCAGACGCATCGACATTGTTCAGCAGCAACGTCCCGCTGCCGCTGCCCAGCGCCTTCCGGCTCGGCCGCTTCCGCATCGTCGCCACCCATGCGCCGCATGGGGACGAGCCGATCGACGGCGCGCGCACGGTGGTGCTGCGGCCGCGGCGGGGGCGGGCGCCCGAGGTGGCCCGCGGATTGGGGGGCGGGGCTGCCCCCCCCCCCCCCCCCGCCCGCGCGGGGTCGGGGCGGGCGCTGACGGCCACGCGGTGGGGGTGGCCGAGCCCCGACGACGTCCCCGGCGTGGCCGTCCCCGACGTCACGGGCAAGACGCCGGCCGACGCCACGGCGATCCTCGAGGGCGCGGGCTTCAAGGTCGGCATCCCGTCCTACACCTGCGGCGGTCGCCAGCCCGCCGGCACGCTCATCGGCTACAACCCGAAGAAGGCCCAGCCGGGCAGCACCATCACCGGCTGCGTCAGCAACGGCAAGGCCCCGAGTGGCGGCGGCACGACCCGTGGCACCGGCACCGGGACCGGGACCGGCAACCCCGGGACGGGGACCGGCACCGGCGGGACCACGGGCGGCAACGGCGGCGGCGACAACGGCGGCACGACCGGCGGCGACGGTGGCCGACCGGGCGGCTGATCCGGCGGCCGGTCCGCCGCGCGCACGACGAACCGCCCCGACGTGGAGTCCACGTCGGGGCGGTGTCGTCTGTCCGGCCGGGCCGTGTCTCAGGCGAGCGCGGCCTTCACGGCGTCGCTGACCTTCCTGCCGTCGGCGCGGCCCCTGACCTCCGACTGCAGCGCCTTCATGACCAGGCCCATCTGGCGCGGTGAGTCGGCGCCGGTCTCGGTGATCGCCTGCCGGACCATCGTCGCGAGCTCCTCGTCGGTGAGCGGCGTCGGCAGGTAGCGGGCGAGCACCTCGCCCTCGGCGCGCTCGCGGTCGGCCAGTTCGGCACGGCCCGCGGCGTCGAACGCCTCGGCCGCCTCGCGACGCTTCTTGGCCTCGCGGGTCAGGACGGTGAGCACCTCGTCGTCGGAGAGTTCGCGGTGCTCCGTGCCCGCGACCTCCTCGGTGGTGACGGCGGTCAGCGCCATCCGCAGCGTGGCGAGGGTGACCTCGTCACGGGCCTTCATGGCGGTGTTGAGATCGGACTGCAGCGTCTGCTTGGTTCCCACGGGTACCGACGGTAGTGCGGGCGTCACCCCCGTAAAGTCGGACGGCGTGCACCCCGTCGCTCGTCTCGCGGTCGGCGCGGCCGCGCTGGCCGGGTCCGGCGCGGCGACCCTCGGTTACGCCCGGTGGGAGGCCCAGGCCTACACGGTCCGGCACTTCGACGTCCCCGTGCTCGAACCCGGCAGTGCCCCGCTGCGGGTGCTGCACGTGTCCGACCTGCACATCCGCGCCGACGACGACCGCAAGGCCGCCTGGATCCAGGGGCTCGCGGACCTCGACCCGCACCTGGTGGTCAACACCGGTGACACCATCTCCGAGATCGCGGCCCAGGGGCGGATCCTCTCCGCGCTCGAACCCCTCGCCGCCTTCCCCGCCGTCTTCGTGCCGGGCAACAACGACTACTACGAGCCGAGCAAGCCGCACTGGGCCGCCTACCTGTCCAAGACGCCCCGCCGCTCCGCCGGCACGGCGATGCCGTGGGCGACGCTCGCCGCCGCGATGGTCGAGCAGGGCTGGACCGACCTCACCCACCGCCGCACCGTGCTGCTCGCCGACGGCCGCTCGGTGTTCCTGGCCGGGCTCGACGATCCGCACCTGCGCCGCGCGCGCTACGGCCGGATCGCGGGAGCGGCGGATGCCTCGGCCGCGGTCCGGATCGGCGTCATGCACTCGCCCGAGCCGTGGCTGCTGAGCCGGTTCGCCTCCGACGGCTACGACCTCGTCCTCGCCGGCCACACCCACGGCGGCCAGCTGCGCATCCCGTTCGGTCCGGCGCTGATCACCAACTGCGGCATCGACCGCGCCCGCGCGCGCTGGCTGCACCCGTGGGACGACCACATGTGGTTCCACATCTGCGCGGGTCTCGGCACCAACCCGTTCACGCCGATCCGGTTCGCCTGCCGGCCCGAGGCCTCGCTGCTGACGCTGGTCCCGCGCCCGTCCTGACGCCGCCTCGCGCCCACCCGCGACCCGGCGGCGGTCGGTCGGTATGCTGGCGCGGTTGCCCGCTGGCCCTCCGGTCCGCGGCGGCAGCGCCGGGGTGTGGCGCAGCTTGGTAGCGCGCTTCGTTCGGGACGAAGAGGCCGTGGGTTCGAATCCCGCCACCCCGACCGTCAGACCTGTGGACGCTCCGTCGGCCCGGCGGTCACGGCCCCCTCGGAACACCCGTGCGGCGTGTTCGCCGCCCGCACCGGTTCCTTCGTCGTGAGGCGCGTCAGCCGCCCGTCCCGCTCGTAGGTGATCGTGAAGCCGGGCGTGCCGGCCTCGGTGACGTCCACCGGCGCACTGACCGTCACGGCGAGCTGCCAGTCCCGCGGGTGCCAGATCGAGGCGTCCTCCGACGCCGGGAGCGGTGTGGGCGTGAGGGTCGTCGGCGCGGTCCGCGCGAGGCCGGCCAGCACCGGGTTCGTCGTCCGGAGACCGGCGGGCCCCGGCAGGCCGTCTGCCACCTCGGCACCGGGCACGAAAGCCGCGCGCAGCAATGTCATCCCGCCCGCGGGGTCCTCGATCGTCACGGAGTCGACCCGCACCGGTCCGTCGCCGGACAGTTCCACGACGTCGAGGCCGTACGTCAGCCCGCCCGTGGACTGCGCGGCCCAGTCCGTGGGCGTGGGCGCACCCCAGCAGAACTGGATCAGGGCGTCGTCGGCGATGACGAGACCGGGATCGGGAACGGACCGGGTGTGCACCACCGCGACGACCGCCTCGGCGGCGAGCACCGCGGCGCACACCACCGCGAACACCGCGTTCCGCGATCGGCTCACGCCTGCAGATGATGACGACGGCCGACCCGGTGGGCAACCCCGCGACCGTTACCGTCCTCGACGTGGAACCCGTCGTCGTCGAACCCGAACGCGACGCCGACGCGCTCGCGATCGACATGGTGGTGCGGCGCGCGTTCCACGAGCACGAGACCGTCGCCGACATGGTCGCGGCGATCCGGACCTCCCCGCAGTACGAGCCGGGCCTGGCGTTCGTCGCACGGCAGGCCGGCGAGGTCGTCGGGTTCGTCATGATCAGCCACGCCGAACTCGACGACGACGGCGTGCGGCACGACGTCCTCACCCTCTCGCCACTCGCCGTCGACCCCAAGCACGAGCGCGAGGGCATCGGCACGGCGCTGGTGCGGGCGGTGCTCGACGCCGCCGCCGGCCGGGCCGACCTGCCCCGGCTGGTGACGCTGGAGGGCGACCCGCACTACTACGGCCGGCTGGGGTTCGTGTTCGCCCCGGACCACGGCGGCACCTTCGAGCTGCCGGACTGGGCACCCCCGGAGGCGGCGCAGGTGTTCCGGCTGCCCGGTCACGGCGCCGGGCCCCGCGGGCGGGTGGTGTACCCGCCCGCGTTCGCCCTGGCAGACTAGCGGGTCACGCCGACTGCTGCAGTGCCTGCTGCGCGCTGAGCG